>NZ_JAZGPX010000001.1:0-225195 GCF_052217105.1 Yersinia sp. 2553 StPb PI
ATAGCAACGTACTAATAGCGAAAATAAATAGGGGCGGGAATTTCATCGGGGTCGTTGAGGTGCTTATTATCCATACAAAGGCCCCGAAGAACAACATACCAAAGAGGAAATTTCTAATGTAGTACTGCTTAGATAATCCGCCAATACTCTTTTTAATAAAATTGTTCATATACACAGTCCATTGAGTTAAATCCATTTACAAAAAATGAATATAAATTATAGCGGGCACCAATCCCAGGTATTTTCTAACCCGCATCGGTGTTAAAGCATACGTTGCCGCTACTGCTTACCCCCACAATACGGTTGGAGTACGCTACTGCATAATAGAAGCCAGGGTCACAAGTGCCGCAGCCCCTAAATGTGCAATTTCGTCAATTCCGGTTGCCCCTCCCTCTTCTATACTTATCCTCCCCTTTGGGATTTACCTGTAGAGTGCCAAACTCGGACTCTTCGCCTGTTTATCGCTGCGACCCCTGTTATAATAGGCTATGCCTCAGCGGGTTACCGTTCGTCTGAAGGCAGGGGCGCGGGGTGTTTCGGGGGCGTCACGTCCCGCAGAGTCCCCGTGTTATTGGCTTTACCCCTCTCCCACCGGAAACTCCCAAAAAATACCCGTTTTTAAAAATGTCCGATCACCGATTTAATTTCGCTACTTTCAACAGTCACTTTGGCTTTGTTCACTATCCGTATAACTGTTCTTTCAGATACACCCGTGAGCCTTGCTGTATCCCTGATACTTTGGCCATTTTTGATGCGCAGCTCTATTATTTTCTCATGCAGAAGGCGATCTGCCTGTCGTCCCTTAAATTTCCCCGCCGCTTTGGCTTTGGTTATCCCCTCTTGCTGGCGCCGGCGTCGGTCACTGTAATCTTTCCGCGCAATAGCCGCTAACATATCCAGCATCATGCCATTGATGGCTGTCAGCATGGCCAGAGTAAACTCATCAGGTGCATTCAGAGTCAGTGCCTGATGACTTGTGGGTAGATCCAGGCTGACAACAACAAGCCTTTTTTCTTGGATAAGGTATTTTAGTTTTTGCCACCCTGCTTCATCCAGTCTCGATAATCGGTCAACTTGTTCGATAAGAATAATGTCACCCGGGGCGGCATCATCGAGTAACCGTAAAAGTTCTGGCCGCTGGAGTGACGCCCCTGACACATTTTCGGTGTACCAGCTGGCCATCCGAAAACCTTTCTCTTCAATAAAGGCTTTCATCCGGTTTTTGGCTCGGAGTGCGTCTTGTTCTTTCGTCGAGGCGCGGAGATAGCCGTGAATGTACATTTTTTGCCCATAAGTGACTTTTAGGTGATGATCATAATGTACATGACAGATAGGTGATGATCCAATGGGGAAATGACCATAATTTTAACTATGACATTAGGGTATACTTAAGTGCCATATACAATAATAAAATATCTTGCAATTTTGTCCGTTATAACGGACAATTTCATTAGTTAAGGGAAATGAGGGATGTTCGATGCCATATACGGCAAAGCGATACCAGGAAGAAAACGGCAAAGTGCCTTATACGGACTGGATAAAGAAGCTTAGAAAAAAAGACCCTCGCGCTGCGGTAAAAATTGATAACCGAATAGACCGCGCAGAATCTGGAAACTTCGGGGATCACAAATTTGAGCGAGATGGAGTTTGGGAATTAAGAATTGATTATGGGCCTGGTTATCGAGTGTATTATGCTTTTGATAATAAAGAGATTATACTCCTACTCATCGGCGGTGATAAGACTACACAGGATAAAGATTTAGATAAGGCCGTGACCTTTTGGCGAGATTATCAAGCGAGGTAAAATATGATCACAACCAATAATAAGAAATCTTCCGCGAAGGTAGTTGACCATAACGACGCGATGATCGCCGAGTTAAAAGAAAACCCATCTTACGCCGAGATTTATCTACAGACGGCATTTGAGGAAATTTACGAACCTGGCGGTATTCCTGCCTTTTTGACAGCGCTACGCCGCGTTATTGAAGCCCGAGGCGGATTGGGTGAGTTTTCCAAACAATCTGGTATATCACGGCAGCATCTTTATACATCTTTATCTGAGAATGGAAATCCGACTTTATCCCGTCTTGTTGAGATAACCCGAGCTGTCGGTGTTCGGTTATTCCACACTTCACAAACTAAGTAAATTAGCCCGCTAATGCGGGCTTACATTACATGCAGATTGACGCCTAAATGAAGCGTTGAGGAAGATGCAGTAGAGACTAGATGAAGTGATTCTCTGGTATCAAAAATGATAAATCAACGTATATGAGAGTATTTTTTACGGAGAGTCATCCGCTATCACTAGGGTATACTCTAAAAATATTAGTCTGATTGTCTGATGCTAAGATCCGACTTTATGGATAGTTAAAATAATTTAAAGTACCGTCCAAATAAGGGAGGTACTTTATTGTTTAGACATCTGAAAAAGTCTTCTTACACATGCAAAAAAAGCTGATATTTATTAAGAGTTACTCTAGTGGCACTTAATAAGGTTATGTCGCATTAAGAGCTTGTCAGGTAACATGCTGTTTTTTTTATGATGTTACCTGTCCATGCCTCTAATCCGAAAAGCCTTCAAACGCCTGCATTATCCCGTCGATATCATCGCCCAGTGTGTTCGCTGGTATCTGGCTTATGCCCTGAGCCTGCGTAATCTGGAGGAAATGATGGCAGAGCGCGGTATTGTCGTTGACCATTCCACGCTCCATCGCTGGGTCATCCGTCTGGTACCGTTGTTGGATAAGGCATTTCGCCGGCATAAGCGTGCCGTTGGACATCGGTGGCGCATGGACGAAACCTACATCAAAGTCAAAGGTCAGTGGAAATATCTGTACCGCGCGGTGGATAATGCCGGTCAAACCATCGACTTTTTGCTGACCGCCAAACGGGACGCAGCTGCCGCATTACGCTTCTTTCGCAAGGCCATTCGTCATCACGGCGAACCCAAGGTAGTGACCATCGATAAAAGTGGTGCCAACACAGCCGTGCTATCCACACTCAACGCAGACAAAACAGAAAATGAGACCATCACAGTCATACAGAGTAAATACCTGAACAACCTGATTGAACAGGACCACCGCAATATCAAACGACGAACAAGGGCTTTGTCGCATTAGTGACATGAAGTTGGCCAAAGTTGCGTTGTCGGTTATTTAGGCAGCCAGCAAATAGAATTGTTCCGCGAGTGACAATCCCTCACTTTGCGGATGTTGATATTGCCCTTTTCGTATCATGTTGCTCAGTTCGATGCCGGCCAGGATCGTTTTTGCCCGCCGAAACGATTTGAATCCCAGCATCGGTCGACTCCGACGTTTGATATTTCGGTGATCTTGCTCAATCAGGTTGTTCAGGTACTTACTTTGCCTGACGGTAATCGCTTCCTCATCGGGTTTGTCCGCGTTGAGCGTGGCCAAAGCTGCGGTGTTAGCCCCACTTTTATCGATAGTGACAACCTCGGGTTCGCCGTGATGGCGAATAGCCTTGCGAAAGAAGCGTAATGCGGCTGCAGAGTCCCGTTTGGCGGTCAGCAAAAAGTCGATGGTGTGACCTGCTGTATCGACCGCCCGATACAGATACTTCCACTGGCCTTTGATTTTGATGTAGGTTTCATCCATGCGCCACCGCCGACCTACTGTGCGCTTGTGTCGGCGAAAAACCTTATCTAACAACGGTACCAAGCGGATAACCCAACGATGCAGAGTGGAGTGGTCAACAAGAATACCGCGCTCTGCCATCATCTCTTCGAGGTTACGCAGGCTCAGGGCATAAGCGAGATACCAGCGAACACACTGAGCGATAACATCAGTGGGGTAATGCAGACGACGGAAGGCTTTTCGAATGAGAGACATGGGCAGGCAACATCGTAAAAAAACAGCATTTTACCTGACGACGCCTTAATGCGACAGAACCGCATTTTTAGTGACGGCGGGGAACAAATGCCCCCGCAACTTCAGAGGGCATGGGCATTAAAGAGAGTTACTGAGCATCTTTACCGTAATTCGGTGAACGCGGGCCATACAGAATGCCGTTAGGCGTTCCAGCCGTCAGCATTCGTGTACTGGTAACACCGGCAATATCATGGCTACGATCGGTGAGGGTATTGCTTATCTGTGTTACCGCCGCTTGCACCAGCATGCCGATGACACCAGCAGACGAGTTATCACCTTCATTGCTGGATGCAGTAGCACTGCCGCTCCACAATAATTTTCCGTTTCTCAAATCCACCAATTTGGCATTCGCGGTGACACGAGTATCGCTGGTGATGACCTGATAAGAGGTGCCATATTGCACCACGGTAATGTAAAGCACCGCATCTGCACCAAAGATTTTATGCAGTTTGGCTGGGCTGGCGGCACTGATGTCGCCCGCATTCGTCATGCCATTTTGCTTAAATGTCTCTTCCACGACGGCGACCGGCAACACGTAATAGCCTGCCTCAGAGAGTGGATAAGTGACCTGAGACAACATGCCATGGCTGGCAGAAACTTCTGGCGATTGGTTCTGTGGCAGCAGTACTAAAATACTCTTTGGTTTACTTTGCTTAAATGCAGAATAGTCCTGCTGTACCGGCTTGGCACAGCCGGTCAGTAACAGCGTTATCATGACAGCGCATATTGCGAAAATAGATTTCATTTAAATGCCCCTTTATCCTTGCTCATCAAGAAGTCCATAAACGGAGCAGACTCAGGGAATGCCGTTTTCTCGGTATTGAATTCAGCCATTGCTAAATCGGTATGCCCGGTATTGCCATACAGCATGCCCAAATGAGCATGTAAGCCCGGAGGGACGGGCATATTTTTCGCGCGTGACTTTTCAATATTTTCTTTTAAAGCTGCAATTTGCTGCTCAGGGCTGGCATCCGATTTATAGTAATCATAAATCGTTGTTTGGTAGTTATCCCAGTTATAAATAGGTTTCGGTGCTGTGGCACAACCCGCCAATACAGCTGCAGCTAGCAGCAAAGAGAGATTTTTCACTAATTTCATGTTGCAGTATCCATACCCGTGATTAAAAATTATTTTGCTATTAATGTTTATTTCGCTGGTTGCCATGCACCCGATTCGATGCCAGTAACCAGATTGTTGACCGCTTCACGGATAGCCAAGTCCAGTACTTTGCCATTCAAGGTTGAGTCGTAACTTGCTGTTCCGCCAAAACCGATCACTTCGCGGTTGGAGAGTTCATACTCGCCAGCACCTTGTGAAGAGAACACCACTTCAGAGGTTTTCACATTGACGATATTCAGATTCACTTTGGCATAGGCAATCTGAGATTTACCCCGACCCAAAATGCCAAATAGCTGACGATCGCCAGTCTCTTTGCGACCGAATTCGGTCACATCGCCGGTCACGACATAAGTCGCACCTTTCAATTGCTGACTTTGCCCTGAAATAGCTGCTTCTGTTTTCAGCTCTTCCATATTGGTGCGCTCTAATACGTTAAAGCGGTCCGTTTGCTGTAAGTGCGTCAGCAGAATAGTTTTTGACTGGCTCCCCAAGCGATCAACGCCATCGGAGAATATTCCGCTCATATAGCTTGAACGGTTGTCGAATTTACCCACAGAAATAGGGCTGCGAGGGCCGTTATATTGCGTGCCGTAAGAGGCGACTTTCGCCACTTCTAACGAGCGTGAGGACTCAGAGGCACATCCACTTAATAAGAATGCGGTTATTAACGTGGACGTTAATAATATTTTTTTCATCATAAAAGTACTATTCTCGATAAAAGATTGAGCAATTATATCGGGTACTCTTAGCAGACCGGTTATGGAGCGCTTAGGCTGCCAAAAGACTCAGAAGGTTAAACAGGTTAACTATCGGGTTTCTTTTTTATTAAAAATATCTATTAAATCAATATTATAATGGTTTTATCATTGTTATGCAAAGCCCATCTCCTACGTCAATGTGAGTTTATTGCACCATTACGATCAATCTATACTTTGTATCTGTCTATAAAAAAACTCACCAAAATCATTTGCTAGGGGCTTATCCTGACCCATGCTCAGGTTGGCAGATCCACCGCAATGCTGACACCACCGCTGGTACTGGTCTGCTTCGCATCATAGTTATCTCTGTCCTGCTGGCTTTGCCGCTGCACCGGGTGTGATTCGGTTGCAGCAGTGGGAAGTAGAAATTTCCAGAACTTGCTTCGCGATAAGACTTCGACATGGTGAAACTATTGCACAACCTTCAGGAGGTTATTCTCCACGATAGTTATAATGTTCAGGAACTTGGTAGCCTTTAGGGAAAGAAAACTCTTTTGTCTCTCTGATAAAAAAGTCAATATCTTCAACTGATTGATAAAAAATGCCATAAATAGACATCATAAAAACGGTTCTGTCGCATTAAGGCGTCGTCAGGTAAAATGCTGTTTTTTTACGATGTTGCCTGCCCATGTCTCTCATTCGAAAAGCCTTCCGTCGTCTGCATTACCCCACTGATGTTATCGCTCAGTGTGTTCGCTGGTATCTCGCTTATGCCCTGAGCCTGCGTAACCTCGAAGAGATGATGGCAGAGCGCGGTATTCTTGTTGACCACTCCACTCTGCATCGTTGGGTTATCCGCTTGGTACCGTTGTTAGATAAGGTTTTTCGCCGACACAAGCGCACAGTAGGTCGGCGGTGGCGCATGGATGAAACCTACATCAAAATCAAAGGCCAGTGGAAGTATCTGTATCGGGCGGTCGATACAGCAGGTCACACCATCGACTTTTTGCTGACCGCCAAACGGGACTCTGCAGCCGCATTACGCTTCTTTCGCAAGGCTATTCGCCATCACGGCGAACCCGAGGTTGTCACTATCGATAAAAGTGGGGCTAACACCGCAGCTTTGGCCACGCTCAACGCGGACAAACCCGATGAGGAAGCGATTACCGTCAGGCAAAGTAAGTACCTGAACAACCTGATTGAGCAAGATCACCGAAATATCAAACGTCGGAGTCGACCGATGCTGGGATTCAAATCGTTTCGGCGGGCAAAAACGATCCTGGCCGGCATCGAACTGAGCAACATGATACGAAAAGGGCAATATCAACATCCGCAAAGTGAGGGATTGTCACTCGCGGAACAATTCTATTTGCTGGCTGCCTAAATAACCGACAACGCAACTTTGGCCAACTTCATGTCACTAATGCGACAAAGCCTTACTCTTAGAAGTTATATTTAACGCCTAACATGACCGCCGTATCACTGTAGCCTTTGTTGCCCACTTGCTGACCAACATTGCCCCACAGATTCACTTGCTTATTGAGCTGCCCTTCAACACCCACTTTCAGTTCCGCAATATTGGCTGCGCCGTCTTGTTTCACGGTCACGCTATCCATTGTAGTACCAAAATCGTTGGTATTATGGACCCAGTTCGCTTCAACAAACGGCTGGAATACCCGGTCTTTGCCTTTGTCCTGGTCACTGTAGCCCTTCATAAACGCTTTCACGCCCAAACGGGTCTGGATATTGCCATCACCTTCACCTGACACATTCGTGCCGTTGGCTTCTTTATGGTCATCGGCTTTCACACCCATCCACGTCACTTGTGCTTTTGGCTGGATAAAGTACGTGGCGTTTTTAGCAGCATTCTCGCCCACTTTAAAGGTATAGCCACTCTCAACAGAAGCCGTTACCCCTTTGGACTTGTATTCTTCAGACGCTAAATCCTGACCCTCCACGGTGTTGTTAAACCAGCTGTACTGTGCCCAGCTGTCCACGTATAAGCCAGACTTGTCGGCATCATTGGCATACCAGGTACCGTAAATGCCGGTGCTGTAACCGTCAGTTGACCCTTTGGCGTTGTAACCCGACAAACTGGACACTGTGGTACTCTTGCTGTTGCCGTAACCGGCCATCAGGCCCAGATGGAAACGGTCCCTGTCGTTATTGCTCCATTGCGCAATATCGCCACCCAGTTGCACCACGTAACGGTTAGCCTGTGTGCGCAACTGACCCGAGGTATCACGGGAACGATTGTGCCCGCCTTCATTACGCAGCCACAGGCTGGTGACTTTCTGCTCGCCGGTCAGGGCATCAATGTACTGCGTTTCACCCAGGCGGTCATGCAGTGTAGTGACAAACATATTATTGACTGCCGCCAGGTTGGCGGTATAGCTGCCAGCTTCCGGACGTTGAAGCAGTGTTGGTGGTGTTGGTGTTGGTGTTGGTGTTGGTGTTGGTGTTATTACACTGGTCAGATACCAGTTGCTGGCATTTGTATCTGCACCGCGCACCAATAAGTAATCATAGGCACCCGCCACAATACGGCCATTTTTGACAAACTCCCCATCAGAAACACCGCTGACCTGTATTAACTCAATACCGTTGAGCGTTGCGGCACCACTGCCACCGAGGTTGTTCACTCCCACATACGTGGTTCCGGCAGTACTGCCGTTCACCACCAACTTATCGGTGACCGATGCATCATCAGCCAGCACGGTATTCAACAGCAGGCTGCCGCCATTCCCCACATAATCGCCGTTAATGATGGTGACATCGCCCGCGCGGCCGTTGTCCATGTTCAGGATACCGGTGCTGGCGTTGGTGAAGGTACCAACATTGTTGAATGTGGTGGTCTGCACCGGGTCAGTTACAGACCCGTTCGCGGCGATAAGGGTGCCGTTATTGACCAGGCTATTGCTGGCTGTCAGCGCGCCGAACTCATTGGTCCCACCTGCGGTGACCCAAGAGCCGCCGGCGTTGTTAATGACACGGTTGCCTTCATCGCTCAGTTGAACAGTCCCCTGCAACAGGCCACTGTTGGTGAGGGTTCCCTGTGCTCCGCTGGTCTGGATAGCGATATCTGAAGCGCTGCCTGATAAATTACGGACAGTCCCGGCGTTGGTGATATCGATTGGCGTGGTCGAATTGACGTCAATACCGGTAAGAGCGCCTTGCACCGTACTGCCGGTGTTCACCTCGACAGACACCGGTCCAAGGCCGGTGTTTATCGCCTGAATGCCTTGCATGCCTCTCCCTGTTACCGTGCCGGTCGTAGTAATCGATGTTACCCCCGCGCCGCTATTTTCAGCAAGAATACCAACGTTTCCGGAGACATCAGCGGCCTGAATGGTCAGGTCTGTACCGAGGTTTATGGCATAAATACCATAACCTGCAAAACCCTTAGAATCATAATCTTCTGTGCTTTTCACCATGCCGGTACTGGTGATGGACAGCGCGCCCGTGCCGTAGTTTGAGGCATTAATTCCGTAACTCCCGCCTAAAACATCGGTAGTCTGGATGGATAGGTCAGTGCCGACGTTTATGGCGTAAATACCACTACGATTCGGCCCACCAGTGCCGGTTACCGTACCGGTACTGGTGATGGACAGCGCGCCCGTGCCGTAGTTTGAGGCATTAATTGCGTAATTCCCTAAAACATCGGTAGTCTGGATGGATAGGTTAGTGCCGGCGTTTTCAGCGAAAATACCATACCCGTTTGTGCCGGTTACCGTGCCGGTGGTGGTAATGGACATCTCCCCCGTACCGTTATTGGTGGCATTAATGCCTGCACCTTCACCAAAGACATCGGCAGCCTCAATGGTCAGGTCCGTGCCAGCGTTCGTGGCATCAATGCCGTACGCATTTGTGCCGGTCGCCGTGCCGGTGCTGGTGATGGACAGCGCACCTGAACCACGGTTGTCAGCATTAATACCGAAATACAGTCCGAAGGTATCAGCGGCCTGTATGGTCAGGTCTGTGCCGGTATTGATAGTAAAAATACCAGATCCCTCCGTACCCGTTGCCGTGCCGGTGCTGGTGATTGACAACGCACCTGAACCACGGTTGTCAGCATAAATACCGAGAGTTCCGAAAACATCGGCAGCCCGTATGGTCAGATCCGTGCCGGTGCTGTTGTTAACAGCTTTAATACCGTAATCGGTTGTGCCAGTCACCGTGCCGTCGGTGGTAATGGATAGCATGCCAGACCCATTGTTTACACCAGTAATACCTGTACCTCCACCAAAGACCTCCGAGGCCTGGAGGATCAGGTCCGTGCCGAGGTTATCGTTGTTGTAGACATTAATACCGTCCCCGGTTCTGCCGGTTACCGCGCCGGTGGTAGTGAGGTACACAGATCCAGAGCCTTTGTTACTGGCGAGAATGCCGTACCGCTCTCCGGTGATGGTGGACCCATTGTCGTCGGTAAAGCTCAGACCGTCGGTCCCATTCAAATTAATCGCATATATATCGCTGGTAACGATGCCGAAGCCCGGTGCGGTGGTCACCAACAGCGGCGAACCATACAAGACCTGATTTATGTCAGTTCCACTATTCTGCACGCCCGAACAGGTATAAATACCGGCCGAGCCGGTACACGACCCGGCATGGGCCGTTCCTGCTATACTACAAAGGATGACTGTACTCAGGGTGCTCAGAAGAAATGTACGCCTGCGAGTATCGCGGGACGTCGGACTGCCGGTTGATTTCAACATTTAATTTATTTGTTCCTGTGGAAGGTATTGTTGCCTTTTATAAGGCCAACGGTATGGTTGTGGCAGGTGCTGCCAATAAAGACATCAACATCAATAATTAAAATAAATAATACATACAAAACCCTCAAAGAAGGCCCTCAATAACATCATCGAAAAAGAGTCCGAAATAGCTAATGCCGAACAAGCCGATGTTAGGGGGAAACTCATTAGAAATAATACCTTGGGAGGTCGTCCTTAGCTCAGTAATTCTATTGATTGGCTACGGGATAAGTATGGCTCAAGATGTTTCTATAAACAGTTAACAATAATATTGTGTTTGTGCGATACATTATTTTTATATCATATAGCGATAATTATTAACTTAATATAGGAATGCATCATCCATTTAGTAAGAAATTTCCGGTTCTGTCGAAAATCTGAAAGCTCAGTGATACTACGGACCAAGACATCCGAGTAAAGGTTGAATGATGCTCAGTTTTAAAGGTCGCCACTTTCCTAAAGATATCATTTTGATGGCTGTGCGGTGGAAGCTTGCCTACCCGCTCAGTTATCGTCATATAGAAGAGCTTCTGGAAGAGCGGGGCGCCACTGTAGACCATTCAACAGTGCAAAAATGGGTCGCCCATTATGCGCCGCAACTTGAGCATTCTTTCAGAAAAAGCAAGAGGCCTGTAGGGGTTTGAGGGCCAATGGGGCGAAAACCTACGCTAAGAAGGGCAATCTGCGATGTAAATTGGCTGGTTAATTTTTGGCTATATAAAATGACTGCTTAACGGCGTTTCTGGTTCCGTTACTCCCCAAACCCCAATACCGCGCTCTGCCATAATATCGACGGGATAATCTAGGCGACGGAAGACATTTCGGATCAATGGCATCTGCGTGTAACATCACAAAAAAACGCGTTTTAGCGTCAAAGGATATAGCTTTTAAGTTATCGCGCTTTCGGTGTCGCATTTAGGTTATCTCATTACCCCAAAATACCAGCCAAACACCGTATGAGGGCTGGCGGCGGGTAATCACTTCCAGCGACTCGACACCGCCGAAATTTCCGGCCCCATAAAATAGTGGATTGGCTGAAAGCAGTCTCATAGGGTAAAAAGCAAGACTCTGGGGCTAAACGCGTAGACGCTATATTATTGTCAATAAATCCCGGGCATCAATCATTGTAAGCATCGATGCCCTCTGAGCGGGATATAATCCGAGATAAAGTGTTCAACCAGTCTGAAACCCACTGAATATCCCAATATCCAAGAGATATTCCAGTGCCGAAAAACCATACATCATGACTGTAGCCTGGGTTCCAAGCCGGAACGGAACCCGCCAAAATGCCTAGAAGCTGTACTTGGCACCCAGCATGGCTGCCGTGTCACTGTAACCTTTGTTACCCACCTGCTGGCCAACATTGCCCCACAGACTCACTTGTTTGTTGAGTTGACCTTCAACACCCACTTTCAATTCTGCAATATTCGCCGCACCGGCTTGCTTCACGCTAACACCATCCATAATGGTTCCAATGTCCTGAGTATTATGGACCCAGTTCGCTTCAACAAACGGCTGGAATACCCGATCCTTGCCTTTGTCCTGGTCACTGTAACCGTTCATAAAGGCTTTCATCCCCAGACGGGTCTGGATATTGTCATTCCCTTCACCAGACACACGGGTGCCGTTGGCTTCCGTATGGTCATCGGCTTTCACCCCCATCCAGGTCACCTGTGCTTTCGGCTGAATAAAGTACGTGGCATTCTTCGCCGCATTTTCACCGACTTTGAA
The DNA here is from genome assembly GCF_052217105.1 of Yersinia sp. 2553 StPb PI. Lineage (NCBI taxonomy): Bacteria > Pseudomonadati > Pseudomonadota > Gammaproteobacteria > Enterobacterales > Yersiniaceae > Yersinia > Yersinia sp. 2553 StPb PI. The sequence continues at coordinate 12,193 of NZ_JAZGPX010000001.1, forward strand.
GGTATAACCACTCTCAACCGACGCTGTCCCTCCCTTGGATTTGTACTCTTCACTCGCCAACTCCTGACCCGTGACCGTGTTGTTGAACCAACTGTACTGAACCCAGCTGTCCACATACAGACCTGACTTATCGGCCTCGTTGGCATACCAGGTACCGTAGACACCGGTACTGTAACCGTCTACCGTCCCTTTGGCATTGTAACCAGACACGCTGGACACCGTGGTACTCTTGCTGTTGCCATAACCGGCCATCAACCCCAGATGGAAACGGTTCACCCCGTTATGACTCCACTGGGCAATGTCGCCCCCCAGTTGCACGACATAACGGTTTGCCTGTGTGCTCAACTGACCGTGGTCATCACGGAAACGGTTATGACCGCCTTCGTTACGCAGCCACAGGCTGGTGACTTTTTGCTCGCCCGTCAGGGCATCAATGTACTGGGTCTCCCCCAGACGATCATGCAGACGGGTAACAAACATATTGTTAGTTGCCGCCAGGTTGGCAGAATAAGCGCCCATTTCTGGTCGTTCAACAGGTTGGTTTGGACCAGGATTAGGACCAGGATCTATGTGATAATTGAACAAATACCAGTTCTTATAATTTGTTCCCTGACCCCGCTCTAACTGGTATTCATAAGCACCAGCAACGATACGCCCAGACTGAATAAATTCGCCGTTTGATACACCTTGGACTTGTATCACTTCAATACCGTTGACTGTCTGTGCGCCCATCCCCCCTGCATTGTTAATTTTTACGCGGCTACTGCCTGAAGTATCCCCCTCTACCACTAACTTATCGGTATCCGACGGGTCCCCCCCAAGTACCGTAGACATGTAGAGTGTGCCATTATTACCGATATAGTCTCCCGTAATGGTTAACTGACTGTTGTCACCGAAATAGACCCCACCCGAGTTCACCAGACTGGCTATCGTCTGGTGAAAACTGTTTAGGCCCAGAACACCGGGTGCATCAACAATATAATTTGAATTGGGACTAAAGGTGTTTTCCGCCCCTGCAGATAAATTACCCGCAATAATATGGGTTATGCCTGAATAGGTGTTGAGTCCGGTAAAAGTGGTACTCCCCTGGTAAATATCAACTTTTCCTGCCCCACTGATAACCGGAGAGAACAGGTAATTTGTGCTGGTGTGGTTAAAACTCAACGTACCGCTCCCAGAGCCAAAGGTAACCGTTGGCGTCTCAATAAAACCTGCCGTAGAGTCTCCCCCAGTACCGATACTCAACAAGCCTACAGCGTTTATGCCACTGGCGATAACCATACCCGTGGCTGACGATACCGTGCCATTATTTGCAACATACAGCGAGCCATCGACTGCGTTGGCGCTGGTCCCTAGCCCAATATTTAATAAACTGACCATCGACCAGAGGGAGCCTTGCCCAGACACCAGAGCAACACTTTTTCCTTCTGGATTGAGTTGAGCAATATTATTTGTAAAGGTAGGGTGAGTAGAGATAAGTTTCGCACCGTCTAGCACCATTAAAGATCCGTTACCGAATGTACCCACTGAGACAGTGGCCGCCTCAATAGTAGACCCGGCACCGGAGAGATAAACACTGCCGTTACTATTCCTCGATAATGAAGTATTGCCTTGACCTCCCCCAATACGCAAAACTGACGCAATCTTGACGGTGCCTCCGTCTGTTACATACAGTTCACCGTAGCCTAAGTGACCTACATTTATCCCCGGTGCAATACCAGTAGTTGATACGGAATTATTAATCAGTGAGGAGCCGGGGCCACGCACAATAACCACTCCTGAGCTCGTGGCACTGTCTCCTATCGTGAGTGGTTTTGTCGCACTGCTGTTAGCTATGGTAACGTTACCGCCGTTTTCGATAATCAATGTCCCGAGACCCGCGGCATTACTCGTAATCAACGAGTTGGTATTCAGGCTTGTCCCATCGCCAGTGACGGTTAATGAGCCCGACTGGCTCCCGCCAATGAGCACTGCTGATGTGCCAACCAGGTTGGTATCTACCACAGCGCCATTTCCAATCGTCAATGAGGCAGGGTTATTCACCCCAACCGTAATTTGCCCCTGACTCGTTGATGTATTAATGACATTACCCAGATCATCGAAAACAAGAGGTGCTGACAATCCAGCATTAGACAATAAAGACAGCGAACTCAACCCTAATATTAGTAATGTAGATATCGTTTTCTGTTGAGGTTTTTTCTCTTTCATCATATCAATGCCTTCTAAATTTTAACCTGAGCGTACCATCGGACTGCATGAGGGATTTCATGAGCAAATATACGTGCCACAGATGCAACAAAATTATTGCGCAATGCGGGATTTTCTGGATCTACTATAGTATGCAATTCTAGGTTCAGGAGTGTATCCAGGGGTTCGGGGTTGAGTAGACCTACCCAGTCGCCCAGGTAAGTCCCTCCTCAGAACCGGACGTGCCGAACTACCGCATCCGGCTCCCGACAGATCAGTGTCCCCACACATATTCAGCCAGATTTGAACATTGATCGGGTTTTCCATAACGACGGATAGCCCCGCATTTTTAGAATCAGACCTAGTTTTTCCCATGTCATACGACGGTGCCCACCCTTGCGGTTGAACCATCTGTAGATGATCCGTTTGCTCTGGTAGATGAATTGGGGTTCCGTGCACATTTCCTCCAAAAGCCCCACCTTCACGTCATATCACTTTGAATTTTCATGAGAAAGCTTTTCATTTTTAACATCGTTTTTTATTTTTCTTTTCAGCCGAAAGTAGGTCGCTCGAGAAACTCCTGTTTTTTCTGTCACACTGTTCACCGTTTCACCTTGCAAAATCAAGGTCAGAGCTGCCGGTGTCCGGGGATGAATTTTTCTTCCAAATTTTACGCCTGCTGCCAATGCTACTATTCTACCGTCATTAGTCCGTTCCAGGATGCGTTCACACTCAGCTTCTGCCACTGCAGCTAGGATCTGGATAACCATTTTCCCCATAGTACCTTCGGTACTGAGGCCATTCTCCAGGAAGCGGATTGCTATCCCTTTTTTGTAGCAGCCATCAACAACACGGATCATGTCAGCGGTGTTACGTCCAAGGCGATCCATTTTTGTGCAGATGATGACGTCATCTTTCTCTGCACGGGCCAACAAGCGCTGTAACCCCTCTCGCTCATCCGTTGCCCCCGTCATCATATCTGTAAAAATGCGATCCTCGCGGATACCAGCACTTTTCAGCTCCATAATCTGATGCGTCAATTTTTGATGGCTGGTTGATACCCGTGCATACCCCAGTAATGCCATTTTTGGTCTCACTTATCGTTTTTGATACTGCGTGGTATCATAATGCACGAAATGCGACTTTTGAAACCTACTTTCGAACTGTTTAGACAGGTATCAAATATCATAATATTTGAGATAATTAAAAGTAGACCAAAGTCATACTTATGCAAGGAACGCTGAATGCCTATCGATTTTTTGACCGAAGAGCAGAAACAAAATTATGGGCGTTATGCGGCAGAACCGAACGAGGTACAACTGTCTCGTTATTTTATTCTGGATGAAAATGACCTGACATTCATAGCACAACGGCGCGGGGACCAGAACCGTCTCGGTATAGCCCTTCAACTGACATCAGTCCGATTTTTAGGAGCGTTCCTGGCTGATTTGACTTTGGTTCCGCGCAATGTACAAACCTTTGTTGCCAGGCAGCTTTCAATCAGTCGGACTGAGATTCTGGCAGAATACGCCAAACGAGAACCAACCCGTTGGGAGCATTACGCTCAAATCAAAAAGTATTATCACTATCATGAATTCGGGGAGTTTCCGTGGACATTTAGGCTGAACCGGTTGTTGTATACCCGTGCATGGATTAGCAATGAACGCCCCAGCCTGATGTTCGATTTCGCTACTGCATGGCTGGTACAACATAAAATTTTATTACCAGGAGCCACAACACTCACCAGAGTGATCACCGAAATCCGCGAACGAGCGGCTAACCGGCTTTGGCAACGATTGCTGGTATTGCCCAATGATGAACAGAAACAGCAACTGGGTGAATTACTGAGCTTTAGTGAAGGTCAGAGAGTATCCATGTTTGAGCGACTGAAAAAAGGTCCTGTGACAATCAGTAGCCCTGCGTTTAATGATGCACTGGATCGTTATAACACATTGCACCAACTGGGTTTTCAGCAACTTGATTTTACAGGTCTTCCACCGGCTCAGCTAAAAAGTCTCGCCCGCTATGCCAATGTTACCTCGGTAAAAAAGATAGCTCGTATGCCCATGAAGAAACGTACAGCGATACTTATTGCCTTTGTTAAATCATTGGAGGTCACTGCGCTGGATGAAGCCATCGATGTTTTGGATATGCTGATCACTAATATTGCGGGAGAGGCTAAAAAAGCGGGGCAAAAGAAGCGGCTGAGGACGCTGAAGGATCTGGACCGCTCTTCGTTGATGCTAGCTAAAGCCTGTGCACTCCTGCTGGATGAGGTAACTGATGATGTGCACCTCCGAAAATCGATTTTTTCCTGCATTCCCAAAGAAAGACTGGCTGAGTCAGTCAAAATGGTCAACGAGCTGGCTCGGCCGGCAGACAATAATTTCCACGATGAAATGATTGAACAATATGGACGCGTTCGCCGTTTTCTGCCCAGAGTACTACGGGAGTTAACTTTTCGGGCTGCTCCGGCGGGAGAACATACCCTGGCAGCCTTTAACTATTTATCGTCACTAGGCACTTCAAGAAAGCACATACTTGACGACGCGCCAAAAAATATTATCACCGGTGCCTGGAAACGACTGGTCTTTGACGAAGAAGGCCGAGTGAGAAGACCTGGCTATTCACTATGCCTACTGGAACGGTTTCAGGATGCATTAAGGCGGCGGGATATTTACCTTGAGAATAGCGATCGTTGGGGTGATCCACGGTCAAAACTGTTACAAGGGGCAGAATGGCAAGCCCAACGCGTCCCTGTCTGTCGAGCATTAGGTCACCCTGTAAATGCTCGGCAGGCAACAGAAAAGCTGGCTCAGCAGTTAGATTTTGCCTGGAAAACGGTAGCTGATGGTTTTAATGATAATGCGTCAGTTCATATTGACCACGCAGGGAAACATCCTACGCTGACTATCAGCAGCCTTGAGAAACTGGATGAACCACCCAGCCTGATAGCTCTCAACAGGCAAGTCAGACGTCTTTTACCCTTGGTGGATCTGACGGAGCTATTGCTGGAAATCAATGCTCATACAGGATTTGCCGAAGAGTTTACTCATGTCAGCGAGTCCAATGCGCGAGCGAAAGACCTGCATATCAGCATTTGTGCCGTATTACTGTCAGAAGCCTGCAATATTGGCTTTGAACCATTGATTAAGCACAATATTCCATCATTAACCCGGCATCGCCTGAGCTGGGTTAAACAAAATTATTTTCGGGCCGAAACGCTTATCAAAGCTAATGCCCGCCTGGTTGATTATCAGGCTACCTTGAGCCTGGCACAGCGATGGGGTGGTGGAGAAGTTGCTTCTGCTGACGGTATGCGTTTTGTTACGCCAGTAAAAACGATTAACGCCGGACCCAATCGAAAATACTTTGGCTCCAATCGGGGAATTACCTGGTACAACTTTATTTCCGATCAGTTTTCTGGTTTTCACGGCATTGTTGTACCGGGCACCTTGAGGGACTCAATCTTTGTTCTGGAGGGTTTACTTGAACAACAAACGGGGTTGAATCCACAGGAAATTATGACTGATACAGCAGGTTCCAGCGATTTGATATTCGGTCTGTTCTGGCTGTTGGGATACCAGTTTTCTCCCCGTCTGGCGGACGCCGGAGATGCCGTTTTCTGGCGAGTTGATAAAAATGCTAATTACGGCCCTCTCAATGAACTGGCCCGTGGTTGCATTAATCTGGCACTGATTGAGGCTAACTGGGACGATATGATGCGGATTGCAGGCTCTCTTAAGCTGGGTACTGTACAAGCATCAGAGTTAATCCGTAGTTTATTGAAGAGCACGCGTCCGTCCAGTCTGGCACAGGCCATCATTGAAGCGGGGCGAATAAATAAAACGCTGTATCTATTGAATTATATTGATGATGAAGATTACCGTCGCCGAATACTAACGCAACTAAACCGGGGTGAAGGAAGACATAGTGTGGCTCGCGCCATTTGTCATGGCCAACGTGGCGAAATCAGAAAGCGCTATCGCGAAGGGCAAGAGGATCAACTGGGATCGTTGGGACTGGTAACAAATGCTACTGTTTTATGGAATACGCTGTATATGCAGGAAGCCCTTGGACATATTAATACTGATAGCCAGCCTACTGAAATTAATGAAGAAGATATATCCAGATTATCACCATTGATGCATGGCCATATCAATATGTTAGGTCATTACTCATTCACCTTGTCTGAAAATGTGATGAAAGGTGAGCTAAGACCGTTAAATCAACAGGTTAACGAATATATAGACGCTTAGCGTAGGTTTTCGCCCCATTGGACCTCAAACCCCGATAAGAATAATATTTGCGATTAAGCAGCATATGAAATATAAAACTGCCAATATGTCATAGCCTAGACCTCCATATCCTCTCGTGTGCTTCGTATAATGGTGGCTTACTTCACCCAACTTAAAGAAAGTAACTTGTCAGAACGGTGATGAACAATATCGGCAAGATTAAAATGAGTATGAGCGAGAGTCTTTTTCTTGGTTTTAAAAATTCTTGTACTTTAGGTTTTTGATGAAATTTATTTAACTCTTCATTCGTATACGGATTTTTTAATGAATAAAGTTTATAGCGGCAAATCTCAACCAAAAATAGTATAGCGATAACGGCAAGAATAATAATCCCGCCTAATGATGTGTTTATCCAATTCATTTTGAAACCTCGTTATCAAGAGCGTTAAGTTCTTCAATAAATCGCTCAGTCTTAAGTTTAAGCAGCCCTACAGTATTACCATCACTTTTGAAAAAATAGTCATGGAACAAATTGGCATATGACACCGCCGGTAGCATAGAGTACATCACGTTTTCTACCCGATACCTCTGTTCTACAGTGAGTCCCTCTATCTTGATATAGTTACTAAGGTATTTCTTTATCTGACATGCCGTATTGTTTAACTTCAATATATCAGTCTGTGTGTTGTTTGTTTCAAATTCAGAAATAATACCCTGCAAGTGAAAGGCAACCCCATAAAGTAATGCTATCATGGTTTCTTCCATTTCTTGGGCTGTCTGTACTTGTGACTGAATAATGAAAGGGAGGGTACTGTGCTGGTCAATGTACTGATACAGTCCCGTCACGGCGGTTGTGACAGGAATTTCAAGCAAGGCCAGTTTTTTATCCACCCTCATTTTTAATTCTTCATCTATTTTATAGTTTACGGATACTTTAGCCATTAATTACCTACTAAATAACTGTATAATGAAGTGATTAAAATAATCAATAAAATGACAGTCATCACTAAAATGGAAAAATGAGAAGTAAAATTGGAATTATCATCATATTCAAAATGAATCATAATAAAGGCATTGGTGAATATCACAATAGCCATTAATAATACAGTAAATAATTTTATATTATTAAAATAACCCGCCAGTCTATCCGATTTTACTTTCTCGCATTTATCAATGCAGCCCAAAGCCCAAAAAAAGGTGATGATTAAGCTGATACTTATTATCGCTGAAATGACCGCAACCTGTTTTGGGTTGTAATCAGCTAGCACGGCAGACGCCCTATATAAACCATACAAAAAAGACCCCAAGACAAAAATAACTACCCCCCCTTTTACAAATCGCTTGGATTCTTCAATGCCTATTTCAACCGCCTTATTAAGATCTTTCATTTTTCCCTCTCTTCGTAGCGTCCGTTAATTCATTGCATTGAATGTAGCGTTACCTTTGTCGTTACGCAAGCGCTTTCTCTCTTTTCTGCTGACTTGGCTTTATCCTCAAAGTGCCAAATAACATTAAATTCCAGTATACTAGACATCATTGACAGGTAACATTATCAGAGTATACTAGACAAATATGACCAGTAGAAGAAAGTTAGTGACAGCGCTACAAGCCATTGCAAACAGCAAGGGATGGACGTTTGAGGCGTTGGCTGTTCGATGGGAAGTATCACCAAGACAAATGTCACGTATCGCGGCAGCAGGCAAGCAACGGGATATTGATGCTGCTAACGGCTTACCGGACTTGATACAACAAATGCGATTAAAAAATGATAAAGGAGCATCTAATTATGATTAATCAAATAGAAATGAATTGCATGAAAAATTCTATTTTTAATTCATTAAAAATAATGAGTATAATAATTGGGGTGATAGCTAGTATTGTTGTTATAGTCTACTCATTTACATTTTTATTTAGTGGTATTCGTATTGCTGGTACTTGGTTGTATTTAAAACACAATGAAATTTTTTCTTGGTTAACCCTATGTGCAACAACTACCAGTATATTATCATTTTGGTTTTTTTGTAATTGCAATGATAGGTATTATAAATTGAAAGGTGAAAATAGTCGATTTTTCTCTTTCGGTTTCTTTTTTTCTTTACTGATAAAGATTTTTATTCTAATGGTTGTCATAATAGTAATGAAATATGCCGAACCGTTAGGAGATGAGATGGCTTTAGTATTGCCAATGTTTTTTATTGGGATTTCATTGTTAATTCTTATTGTGACTGCAATTTGCAAGGAAAAATAAATTGAACATAATAATTCTAGCAACAATAAGTGGTGTGTGTTTCTCTGTTTATCTAATTGCAAAGAAGAAAGTATCAATTACCATTGGTGTATGGCTAATTATGTTTATTACCTTTCCTGGTTTATTAGGTACAGTGTCTTATAAAGAGGCTAAAAAATATTCAGAATCATCATTCTATAATGCTGACATATCAAATACTATTGGCGTCTACTGCATAGACAGTAAGGTTTTCTACAAGGTAAAGGATTCTGTTCATAAAACAGATTACCCATTACAGCAATTTAATGACAATGCTTTTAATGGCGTTTTCCCGACCAGTTTAACTTGTAAAGATAGTGTGGAGTTCAAACCTGTTTTTTACGATTACACAGGTAAAACCTTACCTTACAGCAGAGTGATTCAGTTGATAAACGATAATGTAAATACTGGTTTTATACCATCGACATTCAAAAATTAACCAAAAAAATAAAGGAACTGCTGCACATAAATTCATTTGATAGATATAGAAATTTAACGCGGTGAGAAAATGAAAATTATCCTTTATATTATAATGTTTATTTTAGTGGTTTCTGTTATATGTCCGGTTTTTGGCAGGCGTACACCACTGCAATGGATTATCCAAAAAAGACGTGAAAAGAAGAAAAATGAATACCGTCGGCGTTATTGATACTTTTGGCTGGATTTCCCCAGCCTGTCTCTGCCCTTTCCTGTTGTCTTTGGCTTTACCCTCAGACTGCCAAATCATATTGAATTCCAGTATACTAGACGTTTTTGACAGGTAACATTATCGGAGTGAACTAGGCAAATATGTCCAGCAGAGGGGAGTTAGTGACAGCACTACAAGCCATAGCAAACAGCAAAGGATGGACGTTTGAGGCATTGGCTGTTAGGTGGGAAGTATCACCGAGGCAAATGTCACGTATCGCCGCCGCAGGAAAGCAGCGGGATATTGATGCTGCTAACGGTTTACCGGATAAAAAGGAATAAGAAAAGTAAAAAATAGCTATATAATAACTAAGGAAACAATCAGGTATTATCTATTCAGAGGGTCATACAATGTCATTTTCAAGTAAGTTAGGGGATGCTCTTTACCCTCCAAAATCTGAAGATACATTTTTCGATATGGAAGCACGCAGTATTGTTTCTGAAATATTGTATAAGAATAATGGAAATATTGATTCTGCTGAAATCTTTTTGGAAAAGTTAGAGTCTTATATTCCTGATATATTACAAAATTCTATTGATAATCCCAGTTGGTCAACTGAGCGAGAATTGGACCGGTGGCATAGTATGACTAAGGCGTTGATTCGTCGTAGATTAATACAGTTTTTTGCATTAGAATTGTAGATACAATGAGTCGCCCATGCTTTTGGTAGTGTGGGTGCATTTGTATGAGGGTAGTTTTCGTTTTCGGGGTCTTAAAAGATAGAAATTATATTCTATATCATTATAGCCAGCATTTTGAATGTAGACTAAATGGATAATAGAATATGACGGAAAATTGTCATTTCGTCTTGTGCCGTAAAACGGTACGAGCTATATTAATAATATCTAAATTGGAAAATAATAGGGATGTATATGAAAGTATCAATTGAAGCTACAATGGTTGTTTCATTATCGAAATTAGTTGAAATGACTCAGGAAGATTACGAACAATACCAGAAAATTTGTGCTGAAGGTGAATCACTGGATGAACGTATCGGTGAAATTGCATTTAAATATGGCTTAGGGATTAATGACGTATGCGATGAAAAGAATCCTGAAGATATTGTGTTCGAAATTGTAAAGAGTAATGACGCCAATTCTGAAATGAACTGATGGTTTTTATCTGATGCAGACGGGTGTTCGTCAGTTCCTTGAGATAACAAAATGATATCCTTTAGGGATGGCTATCAGAATTATTAGTATTTATGGGAACAAGGCGTGAATAAGCATCAATTTGACTCGGCCTGTGTCGCGGCCTTTGGCACTAATTACACTACCGATATTGCGGCGGCGTTGGGAGTGTCGGACAGAACTGTTAGAGCATGGCGCGATGGTTCGCGCTCCCTACCAGCGGGACTTGTCGCGAAAATGATCGCGCTATTGCAACAGCGCTCAATGGTCACTGCTCAGGCGGCTACTACCCTTGAAGATTTACATGAGGAAATTAACCGCTATACGGCACAATGATAATAAATATGTTGTGCCGAAAAACGGTACAGTGTATAATGTATTTTATCAGAGGCGTGATAGCTCATAAAGCCATCTGTAATTAGCTGCCGCGCAGGCAGTTAGCGCATACACTAATAACCGCATAGGATATTGTCATGAAAAAATTATCTTCTCAGCTTACCTTTTCTCACGCCAGATCGGTTGCTCGCGTCCTGGGCTTAGATCTTATTGAGGCCAACATTGGTTTTGAACTTTGGGCGGGAGAGTCTTATCAGGGGGGCTTTGTCTCGCTGGATGCAGCCATAAATGAAATTAAGCTGCGTCAAGAAATTACCGAGATCAAACATGCTGAAGCTGCTGCTGATAGCAATAAAATTAGCTCGATACTTGTTGGGGCAACGGAAGCGGCCCTTATCTATAATGGGGATGTCATTGGTTATTGCAAAACCATTATAAAAAATGGTGGGTACATCACTATCGCCAGAGAAATGACCAACGATACTGCGCCAGTCAACACAATGCAGGTGAAAATTTCACGGTCAGAAAAAAACATAAAAAAAATACAAGAAGCTGAATTGTATATTCCAAGACTTTACAATGGTGATGTTTTTTATGTCAAATAGCACCATCCCGACGAATGATGTATTTAAGGAGTTATGCCTCCTGCTGAGAATACACCGCGATAAAGAATATCTCATTACGCTCTTTGCCGAAAAAGGCTGGAATGTGAGCCGAGCTAAAATACAGGCATGGAGTAAAAAAAGTGGCGAGTATAATAAAGATTATCGCCCGATGCCGGAACAAGCGCTCAGGGACTTTATCGAGGCACTCAAAGAAGAAAAACTGGTTGAAGAATCGCCCGATACGTGAGGCGAACGCTTGCATTTAACCGCCAGCGCAGTATATAGTTTTCGTACTGCCGAACAGGCAGCTCAGAAATATGTTTTACACAGTACACTGCCGTACAGGCAGCTTAGAAATAAGTTCTTAAGCAGTATACTGCCGTACTGGCAGCAAAGAAGCCTCGTTAATCGGGGCTTTTTTACGTCTGCGTACTGGCCTTGGCTTTACCCGAAGAGGGCCAAACTGCAATCAGTCGCACAGCGCTTTCTTTAAATGTGAGACATCTTCAGTAGATGAACGCTTAGCGTAGGTTTTCGCCCCATTGGCCCTCAAACTCTAACGATTAAAACTCCATCGCATCATCACCCTTATTTTCCGATGTTATTAAATGCTCAGAAAATTTTATAGGGTAAGTTTTCTTCTTATAAACAACGCCTTCGACTATATGTATTTCCAAACTCTTCTCGTCGAGTCGTATTACACCATGATGTTCACGGTTATAATTAACTAAGCTTTTTGAATTGAATTCATTAACTGATAGTGTAATTCTTGGGGAGAATATATTGAATGGTCCATGGTCATCATCATACTCACAATCATATAATTCAACTTCGTATTGCCTTTGTTTAAAATAATTATTAGCAAAAGCCACTTTTGCAGATTTACTGAATAAAACGATATTCAGTTGGTTTTTATCGTTTTGCTTACTGCTCACTTGAGTTGACTCAAATGATATACCGTCTAACTTACAGTTTTGCAATAAGCCTAGGTATTCAGAGACGGCTTGTGTAATAAGATATTCGTGCCCCTTAGCTTGTCCTAATACAGGGATGGTTAATTTATTGGATAAGGTTCTTAGAAAAAGAATTTTATCCCGTTCAACTAAGCCCTCGGGATCAAAGCGGCTTGCCCCTGAATGGCTCAGCGATTTGAATGCTGAAAGGTCGAGTATTCGCAGTTCGCGCAGGGGGTAAAATGTCGCCACGATAACAGAACTGCCGACGGCGGGTCTTACCTCTGCGATGGCGATATCCGGTGATGTCGATCCGTAGAACACAGGCACGCCATGTGCATTCATCCTGCCTGGTGTTGCCAGAATTGATGGCGGTGGCCCTAACTCAGCCTCTGGATGCGTGAGTGCCTTTTCGAGGGCTTGAGTATCATTAAAAACGCGCGCCCTGAATAAAGGGTCATTGGTATTTAATTTTTTAATGACGGTATCGCTGTGAACATTTATATCGGCAAACAATTCATCCAAAAATGCTTTCGCCCCGCTGTTGAAAAATCGCGCTTCTGTTAACAGGGAGTTGGATATTTCATCCCATTTTTGGTTTAAGGAGCTGATATGCCAATTTATTGGACTGTAGGTATATTCCTCACTGTATTGACTCTCCTCGTTACAATCATTAAATTGGTCATGAAGTGACTCAATGATATCCTTTGCGACGTCTTCATCAACCTCAAGTTCTTCCTGAATAATATTATTGAGGTCATCCCCTGTAGGTTCTCCCTCATAATTATAGTCTGCTATCTCATAGTGATTGACTAACATAATATCCACTTTGGCCGCAAGTTCTTCTATGCTGATAGTTTCTGTTTTCTCTTTACAATAGCTGCATTCGTTATCTGTATTACCGCTTTTTTTTATGTCGTTTTGAATATAGACTTCATTGACGCAGTGGTGACAAATATATTTTTCTTCCCACATTCATTCATTCCTTATGAATACACGGTAAGCTGAGTTAGCGATTGACTCTATATTAGCGCAATCGTAATCCAGGCAGTATCTAAAGATAACGAGATATCGCCAGGGGCATGCCAAAGGGGCCATATCGCTTTCTGGTGGGTCACTTGGTTTTACCCCAGGAGTGCCAACTTTACGCTTCCCGCCGTGAATGTCTGCTATAATCCGTTACGTCTCAGAGGCTTGCATACCGTTTGAGACAGGCTTTCGGGGCGTCTCGGGCGCGTTACGTCCCGAAAGCCACCCCGCAGTAATTGGCTTTACCCCTCCAGTGCCGGAAACTCCCAAGAAATCACCCTTTTCGTTAATGACCGATCACCGATTTATTTTGGTCGCGTCGCCGCCCTGGTTGCGTCAAAATATTCCGATCCAGTCCTGATTGTGGATTTTAAAATGTTGAGCGTTATCCCTCACGAAAACGAACAGAATTCACGTAGCGCGATCGGCACTCCGGCCCCGTTCTTTCACTACCGCCACGCCGTGGCATTGCGCAATATGGTACTGGCAACCGGTGACGCAGAATTACCGCTCTATTTGCTGGCCCCTGAAATTGCGGTGTTACTGGCCTATTTCCCTGATCTGCGCCAACGGCTGTATATCGATACGCTGTGGAACACCGGCGCCCGATTAAACGAAGCGCTGGCCCTGACGCCTGGCTGTTTTTATCTCGATGCCGTACAACCGTTTGTGGTACTCAAGACCTTAAAGCAGCGCACCATTGGTAAGGGCCGTCCGAAAAACGGGCAAGCACTTAAGCGTATTGTGCCGCTGCTCGATGCGGAGTACGTGGCGCGGCTGCGGGAGTATGTTGCGACGTTCAAACCGAAAAAACATGAACCGTTATGGGTGAACAAAAAAGGCGAGCCAGTCAGTGACGAAACCCCGCGCGGGTGGTTACGGGCGGCCGTGGATCGGGCTGCGCGTGACGGTGTCACCTTTAGTTTACCCGTCATTACCCCAAAAACGTTTAGACACTCGTTTGCGATGCACCTGGTACAACATGGTGTGGCGTTCAAAATCGTACAGACCTATATGGGCCATAAAGACGCCGCCAGTACGGAGGTGTATACGAAAGTTTTTGCGCTCGACGTCGGGGCGCAGTATGGCGTTAGGTTCAGCATGGCAACCAGTGATGCGAGAGCATTGATTGCAGGGACGGGAAAGTTACCCGCATAATTCATCGCCGGCGACGGCTTAACGTGAGTAATGACAGGATGAAAGTAAATATCTCTATGGAAGAGATTTTCGGCGATAAAATCAAAGAAAGAAAGGAGCGAGAGGCAGAACACAGTCCCAATATTGCCTGGTTCTCTAACTTAGATCCCGATAAGTTGCTTACCTGTATGCCGAAATATGATTTTGGATCTTTTGAATCCATCCCCCCGGACCATTCTGAGTTAACGTTTCCGGCGTTTGAGGATATCAACTTTACCGTCCCTCTGGTCGGATTTCAGCGCAGCCCTGCCAAGGTCGTGTATGTCGATGGATTGAAATTTGTGAGCAATCTCGGCTCCGATGCATTCTGCATTGACCCGCGCCGGTGGCACAAAATTAAAACCTATATAGCCAAAGGCCAGGTGGAGTACCCACAAGCCTGTTCGGAAGGATTTGGAGTATCGGATGGGCGGCATCGCACGCTGCTGTTGATGCAACTGTACAACCGACGCACTGTTCCGGTGGTTATCAGTGAAGCTCACTATGACACGTTTATGACGGCCGCGAAGCATTGTGGTGCGGTCTAAGCTGTGGCGCGAACAAGAATGTTGAATTTTAGGCGAAAAAAAACCCCGTTGGTAACAGGGTTCTTTTTCTTTACCGTTTGCCTCGGTTGGTCACCGTGGGAAACAGTCGCGTGATGCTCTCGTCCTAACGCAGTTATTATAGGCGTCACCCGTGACGAATGCAACGCCATGAAACAGGATGAACCGTAGCCATCAGCGCGGTAAGTCCGTATAATCCGCCCCTGTTAGGTGACATTACGTTGCCAGTGCCGCAGTACCAGCGCAGATCACAAGTCCTAGCTGATACGGGTGGTGCCGGTCAGTGCCTTGGCACTGGAGCGTGGTGTTCTCGTCCTAACAAACGAGAACTGTGGGCTGATAGGCAATTGACAGGCAAGGCAGACAGTTATCATGCTCCGCAGAAATGAGGAGCAAACGGATGAATCTTCTATCAGCAATTATTGTTGTTTTAGAGTTCATTGTCGCACTGTTGCGACTGATCGGCCTGTTAGTCTAATTGGCTGAAACGTAACTAAGGCGGAGGGGGCAACCTTCCCTCCCCTTTAAAAAATCCTTCCCAGTGTTATCACTTAGTCTGTATTAGCCCTTTCACATTATTTGATAAAATCCCTTTAATCGTATATTGGACTTTATCGCACTGAAAAGTCGTTGTTTTGTTAGCTAAATCAACACGGGTAATGTCGCATTTTGCTATTACTTTCTCAGTTAAATCTCTGCTTAAAGCATCTTCATCTTCTCTAAAAATAATTAAACATAATACTATTATGAAAGGAAGTATAAGCCCAATGGTACCAACTCCTATCGACTTCAATTTCATGTAATTTCCTTATAAATTTCCATTTATTTTTATACTTCAGCAGTGATCCGTGACTATCCAATTAAAGCTTTAGATTTAGCTCTGACTTCTGATAGTTCTAATGCTGTAACACGCCCTTTCCGCGTTGCATTACGTTTGCGCCAATCCAGGCTTTTTATCTGATCAGATAAAACAGCACTTGGTCTTGTCCCTGCGATGAGCACTTCAAACGGATATCCCTTTATTTGCGTGGTCATAGGGCAACACAACATCAATCCTACCTTTTCATTATATACAGCAGGACTCAGTACCAGGGCCGGGCGATGCCCAGCTTGCTCATGGCCAGCCTGCGGATCAAAATCAAGCCAAACAATATCGCCAGCATCAGGAACGTAGGTTTTCATTTAAAGCGCCTCTTTTCCTACGGGTAATCCAAAATCTATTTCATGATGAATATTTTCAGGGGTTACACTGGCTAAGAGGGATTGAAGAGATACCTCTTTAGCACGCACCGGTACAAGGACTATGCGGCCATCTTGAACCTGAATATCTACCGTATCATCCATCTTCAAACTAGCCGCTTCCGTAACGGCGACAGGTAATCTCACAGAAAGACTATTGCCCCATTTTTTTATTATTGCTTGTGCCATAACTCCTCCATTACATGCGTATAAACATTGTTGATACATTACGTGCTAAATTTATTTGTGTCAACAATGTTGATACATGTTGTGTATGTGAGTCTGTGAACGTAATAGGGGTCCGCTTGGAAAACGGAAAATATCCTACGTTAAGGCTGTTTCTTAAGCAGACATGACAGGCAGATCTGAGCGAGGACCAGACATTGATTTAGCTGGATTGAAGGTAACTCAAATTACTGGCATGATTTTCTGCGAAACTCATGGGCTTACAAAATAAGTCAAAATAAGTCCTCACAGCGTTGCAAGCATAAATAAAAAGCATTACCCGAAAAAGATCGGGCAATGCTTCAATACAGCAAAGAGATGCTTAACGTTTACATTATAACTTACAAGGAGTTATTAAAATCCTAGAAGGCCTTTAGTCGGCGTAACCTTCAATCTTGGTGCGCCTTGATCATCTAAAAATGGTTCAAATTTAATACTTACGCCATTTGCGAAGGTAATGGTGTAAGAATTAAAACCTTCTTTGTTAGATTGACTTGATCCACCACAATATTTTAGTGCACTATTGCCCAAATAATCGCCAATGAAGCGATGCCACTCATCTATCGACATCTCTTCCCTAGTTGAATTCAGAGCACTTGATGCTGCCGATGTATGACACTGAATGGTGTATTCAGCGTTGGGGCCATCAACATATAGCGTGACAATCGCGTTTAGCTCATCATCGCTAAATTCTGGATACAATTCTTTTGCAATCTCGATAAGTTTTGGTTTGAAACTAAATTCTGAGTGCCCTTGTTCTTTAGCTCTCAGACGTAGCTCATCTGAGCATTGAATAAAAAATTCTTTCATTTTTAGCCTGCCTAGTAGGTCAATGGGTAGCTCTTCATTCTACCGCTAATTGACACATTTTAACGATTATTACGTCCGCTTTTGGCACACAGCTGCCGTTCAAATGATGCCCTTCACTTGAGATATCTTGGTCATTTGGGTGTGTTGCTTAGGTATGTGGCAACCGATCGCCGTAACGGACTGGGGATTGCAAAAGCATGTTCTGAAAAGGTGGTTTTTTTAAACGCCAATGACTGTGGAGAATTACAGTAATCCACCATATGGCGATAAAGGATAAAAATGAAAAGATCATTCAGAATGAACGTAAGGTGGGAAGAAGAACTGAATTACACGGTGAGTGTAGGGCCGGGCATATTACCGCTATAAAAAACCCGCCGGAGCGGGTTTTTTATAGCGGTGATTTAAGCTTTGGCCCTTGCTTTACTCGGCGCGCCTGCCATAAAACTGAATTCTTCTTCAAGCTTTGCATCAGGAACCCATTTCACTTGATTAATGTTTTTATGAGCTGATGCTAATATTTTACGCTTAAGTTCTTGAGGCCTTACTCTACGAGCTTGGCCCGCAATGATATAATCTTTAGTGGCTTTATTGACCGTGTCTAAAACTGATTCTGTCAAAATTTTTCCAGTAGCACGGTAACGACGAGTGTTGAACCAGACGGCGAACTCTAACGCTTTAACATACTCTGACTGGAGATCCTCTTGTTTGAGTATGTTTTGAGCACGTCTATGGGGAGAAAGCGCATCACCAGAGCGTTTTGCTGGAGTAGTTTTCTTGGCTTTCATATGAACCTCCTAATCTTGCTATCACAATATTCTATCATACTTGTTTAAAAAACACCCATTACATGCATCAAGAGAGCATTTTGCTCATCAATTTTGCTCGAGGTTTATTGTGGCGTTTTACCCGCGATGTGTCGGTTGCGTTGAACTGATAGCCTCGAGACGCGTATTGTGCAATCAGTCCCTTTTCTGGCCGACTTATACAAACCGTGGCGATGCCATATTGAGAAGCAAAACTTTCTGCAATTAATGTAGCAATAGGTAACACATATCCCTTTAGAGGGTGATTGGGATCCGGATTTCCTTCTAGATATCGCAGTGTTACACAAATCTGCCTTCTTGAACGCCTAGCTAGCATAAGCCCGCAAAGAAAATCACGACACCGGATGCTGACATCAATACGTTTAGTCTGGATATGCCGCGCTTTCCACCAATTAAATTTTATCCAGTCTCGTTTAGGGGAAGTTCGCCAGCTGTTACTCACCTCTACGGCATCTCCTTGTGTAATAGGACCAATGACTATTTCGTCTACAGGAAGCGTATCACCAAACTCGAAAACTATTTTTAGGCGGGCATCAGCAAACGCCTGAATTGCAATAAGCTCATGGCTTAACGCTTCATCATCAGGCTGCACCCCAGAACTACCTTGCTCCATGTTTATCATCCTATAACGTTATTTATTTTTATAATTACATATCAACAGGTCTTCGTTCACCAAGCGTATTTAATCACTCACAATATTAATTATCGGCTGCCAGTTGTCATCTTTTATCCTAGAGATAACTTATGGAGAATACCGGTAAACTACAATTTTGCGAAAAACCACTGAAGAGAGGGGTCGAATCTGTACAATCTCCCTGTATGGCCTGTTGACCCTTCACGACGTCCTCTCTGACAAAGAGGGAGACCCGGCACTTTAGGGTGCAAACGGTCAGCTTTGAGCGAACAGCGGACGTTTTGATGACCAGCTGGATGGTTTTACCCCACCTAACTATTCATTAGGCATATCGAATCACTTTTGTTGATCTTTCATACTTATACTCAGAATTGATTTTAGTAAATAAATGAGCTGTTAAAAATTGATACACAAGTACAGAAAATTACTATAATTCATTGAGGAAAATAATTATAAATAAGAGATAAATATGAGTGGATATAAAATAATAGATAAAGAAAGCTGGAGTCGTACTGACCATTATAATTTCTATAGGAAATTTGATAACTCATGTTTTAATGTATGCGTATCTGTAAAAGCACAAAAATTATATGATTTTTCTAAAGAGAGAGGTGAATCTTTTTTTCAGCTTTGCCTTTTTTCAATTCTTCGTGCCGCAAATTCGATTCCCCAATTAAAGCAAAGAACGCTAGGTGATCAGGTCATTGAATATAATGACATTAATGTCATGACGCCAATAATGACTAATGATGAAGGATTTCGACAGGTAATGTGCGAATCAACTCCTCTTTTCACCGATTTCAGATCACAAATCGACGGAAAAATAGAAGAGGTTAAAAATGCCAAGGCTGGTCCAATGATTATTCAAAATGAAGATTTCTTCTGTGCCAGCTGCCTTCCCTGGTTGCACTTTGATTCTATAACTCATGCAGAGTTCCATTTTGGAGCCGCTGTTCCGACGCTGACGTGGGGTCAACTGAAAGATGGAGTCGTTCCAGTGGCGTGTAAATTCAACCATGCTTTCGTTGACGGTCTTCATGCGAGCCGTTTTTTTGCATGTATTGAAGATAACTTCGACAACCCTGATTTACTTTATATTGAATGAAAGTAACTGTTACTTGAAAAAATATATGAGTAATCATTTTGCAATGTCCGCTGTTGGCACATAGCAGACCGTCCAGCTAAGAACTCAGGAGCATTGCTGCCCTGCCTTTACCCGGAGTATGGTTTGCCGGGTGGTATTAAATTCCCGCGCAATGGCGCTGATACTGATCCCGGCGTTAACCTGAGCGGGGATTACGTCTGGCGAACAAACCTCAAACTGGAACAGGGTAAATACCGCTCATTACGCTTAGTGGATAGTAGCCTGTACAAAAAACAGGCTTAGCGTAGGATATTTTCCGTTTTCCAAGCGGACCCCTAATAGCCCATCAAAATATTAAATGGTGTACTCACTCTAGTTAAGTTGCTTTACGTATCTCTCGTCTTCGACCATTGAGTAGTCGTATCGCTTTAAGTTTTATTGCTTCGCAAACATTGCTTTGCAGGAATGGGTGGGTTTGTGCGCTATAGAATATCGTACAGCCTACGGCTGGCTTTCGCGGCCATAACCATCCAATTTCACATGGTATTAATTTGCCGCTTACATGCCCTGGCGGGCATAAAATTTCGCATGCGAAATATTGTAGATACATACTTATAATGTATCAATATTGATATATTATTGATATAATACTCATATTGAAAAACGGAAGGCCGCTTTTCAATTAGGCGAAACGCCAATCTCAAAGGAGAAAATATGAGTAATTTGGGTTTTGATTTAATTATGTGTGACCAGGTTTCTCTTGATGATGAAGTCATTAATCGTGCGTTATCCATTCTGGAATCTCGTATCATCAATAAAGGGGGAACGATTGTTGGTTCCGACTCAGCAGTTAACTTTCTTCGCCTCCAATTAGAGTTGGAAGAGCAAGAGATTTTTTGTGTGTTGTTTATGGATACCCAAAATCGAGTTATTGAGTTCAAAAAAATGTTTTTTGGTACCTTAAGTGAAACAAGTGTTTATCCGCGCGAGGTAGTTAAACTTGCGCTTAAACTAAATGCATCATCTGTCATTTTTTCTCATAATCACCCTTCAGGTATACCTGAGCCAAGTATCGAAGATCGCCATATCACCAAGAGACTTTCTGATGCCTTAAACCTGGTTGATGTCAGAATTCTAGATCATATTGTTATTGGCCACGGCATCAGTGTTTCTTTTGCTGAGCGAGGGTGGCTACCATTTTAATAGTACCGCGCAAACACGGCATAAAATGACAGCTTAATAAATATTTCGCATGCGAAATCTAGGCATCTAAGGAGGTGCCTTTTTTAGAAGTTTATTATATATCAGTATTGATAAATAAAATAACTTATGTATAATAATCAACATAGAAGAGCGGAAGGCCGCTTTTCTCCTATCGGCGAAACGCCATGCTCACAGGAGTTTATATGTATAAGACAGAAGCAGTTCGTAAAGCAGAAGTTCTGGAAACCACCCCTGCCCTTGCTGAATTCATTGATGATATTCCTACCCAAAAGGCGGTTCAGGCTTTTAGCAACTTGTCGTTTCGGCCTGAAAGTCATGCGCTCAACTGCCAATTGGATTACGCAACGCTTCTTACACAGCAAAAATCTTTGGTGTTAAGTCGTATTGAGTCGGGTCAGCAGAATGGTGCGATCCTTGTTGAGGACTGGGAGGTTAATTTCAGTATGTGGTTCGATTCATTCCATGCGCGGCTGAGAGCGGCATATATGGGCTACCTATCCAGCATCAGTGGTTGTGCAAGCGCGATGATAACCGGCCCGGCAAACTTCCCTGTTGAGCGCATGCGGAAACGTAATGGTATTGCCAATGATAAGTATCGCCAGATAAAGGAATACTCCCAAAAGGCACCAGAGCGTTTCCTGCGCCGGATAATGCCATTTGGTGATGGGACAATTATCCAATCAAACGCACCGAATGCCACTGAGTTGCTCAATAGTAAAATTGCCCGGATGGAGAAGACACACGCGGAAATGATCGGGGCAAACAAGATTGTACGAAAAACGTATAAAGGCGGTTCTGCTGAAGGTGTTAGCCAGGAAGCACAACAAAAATGTGCACTGGCATTAGCCGAGTTTTTGAGTATTCCTTTGGATAAAGCGTTGAATATTTTAGAACCGAGTCCATATTACAGCCATCGTAAGGTCGTGCCGTTCTATTCATATCAGTTGGCGAATCATAATGCTGAGATAGCACGCTTAAAACAGAGACTGGCTGAAGTTAATAAATTGCAAAATGACAGTTTATTTATCGAGCAAACTCTGACAAACGGAATTGAAATTAAACTGAGTGAAGACGGAAAAATTGAAATACATTTTGGCTATAAACCGGATGAACAGACACGTCGTATGCTTTGTGATAACAGCTTTAAATTTTCTCGTTATCGTAATAATGCGTGGGTTAGAAAGTTCACGCCGAATGCTCAGGCAGTCTATAGCCGGATAGTGAAACCAGCCCTAGAAAAACTGCCACAAAAGTAACATATCAGTATTGATTTATAATAAATGCCATAGTATATTAAACCGTATCCAGTGGATGGCCACTGGATACATCAGGCGTAACGCCAGGCTCAAAGGAGACACCATCATGCAAAGCAATACAATCACAGGCCGCTTACTTAAACCCGTTAGTTTGATTAAGAAAGATGACGTTGCCTATTGTCGTCTTACTGTTGCCGAGAGCAAAAAACGCAATAATGTTTCTACAGTTATCGAGTTCACAGCCTACGATGAGTTGGCACTGCGTGCTGAACGCAAATTAGATGTAGGTGACCTGATCGTCGTCCACTTCATTGTTAAAAACTCTCAGTATGAAAAAGATGGCGTCACATATCACGGTTATAACTTCACCGCTGAGAGTTTCGAGTACCTCGCAGCAGGTAAAGCAAAGCAGGCTCGTTCTCAATCTATGGCCCATCAATAATGATAAATAATTTCGCATGCGAAATTTTAAGAGGGATTAAATAATGGACTTCAGTCAATCGCCTGTTGCGTCAGATATAGAGCTTGCGCTCGGAAAAGTTATTGTTGTTGGTAATCAGAAAGGTGGTGTCGTTAAGTCGCAGTCATCTAACGAGATTTCGTATGATTTGCAGCAGTCTGGTTTTAAGACGCTGGTCATCGATATGGATTGGACGGCTGGGTTAACAGAGCGGAGTTTCCCTGATGGTATGCCTATCGAAATTGAACGCGAACCTTTTAAGCATGAGTTTTCCCCAGGGGAAGCACACACGTTCCAATTATTTTTTCCAGACACGATTGTAAAGCCGATCCAGTTAGAGGATGGACGTCATATCATCGGTACGACTTACGAACTGAATGAGATTAACTATCGTCCACAGGACTGCATTTTTGATTTTAAAGACAGCATAGATGAGCTACGTAAAATCTACGATTACATTATTATCGATTCTAATCCTACATATTCGAACGTAATGATCGCCAGTCACTTAGTTGCTGATTATTTGATTATTCCTACTCTATTAGAAAAATCTTCACGTAATGGTGTATCTAAGCAGTTAGGCCATATGAAAAAAATCAAAAAGAACCTCAATCCTAAGTTGGAGTTTTTAGGTTTGTACGTAACTCAAGCGGTTGTGTCCAATTACAAAAAAGACATTCTAGATGGGCGGTTTACACCAGTCGATACAGTAAACCTAAAATTGCTGTTTGAGATATTGGAACTTAACGGGTATTCGGAAGATAAAGTGTTGGCTTATATTTCACATGTTTTAACGACCGCAAAAGAAGCAATCGAGCTGGGACTAACATTTAAAGAATATGCCCCAAAATCATACCCTGCATTGCAGTATGAAGAGTTAACACAAAAATTGATCCGTCTTACGCAGGGGGCCTGAGATGGCTAAGAACTTTAAAAAGCAGCTGGAAGCACGCAATCAAGTAAAACCACAGGCGGCTGTCGTACCAGGTATTCAAGATAATCTGCTTGAGCGTGAACCGGCAGCACCACAATCACCCAATACTGGCCAGAGTTTACTTTCTCAACTATCAAGACCTGAATTAGCACCATCTGGGCAGATCATTCGTGTTCGATTAGATGAAGTCTATTCAATCGAGCAGGTGCGTCCGGAAGAAGATTTTGAAGAGGAAACGCTCAAGGGGATGGAGGAAACATATGACGAAGTTGGCATATTGACGCCGCCGCGTGTGTTCCCTCGTGATAAAAATGGCTACAAAATTTGGTTCGGTGAAACCCGTATACGGAGTGCTCGCAGGCATGGTGATGAGTATATTGATGTATACGTTGGTTTACCCCCAAAAAATGACAAAGTGCGGCTACTGGGTCAGCTGATTGAGAACCTGCATCAGTCGGGATTGAAGCCGCTGGCAACAGCCAATGCAATGCTTGAATTGAAGAATGATTGGAACATGAACGGTGAGCAGATAGCGAAATCAATCGGCAAACCGGTTTCCTATGTCAGTAAACATATGCGTTTATGTGATGCGCCGGCAGTAATAAGGGACTTACTAAAAGATAAGGTTACGGGGGATGTCGATCTTGTCTATACGTTGTGCCAAATTCATGACCGATCACCTGAGATGGCGCAGGAGTTAGCTCAGACAGCAAGAACCAAAACGTTAACCAGGCAAGTCGCGAAAGCGGAGTTGAGTAAACTCAAAAACCGTAAAACGACCACTGACATCGAGCAGCAAAACACAGCAGCGGTAAATCCTCCGTCAGTAGAAGTGAAAGAAAAAACTTTACTGAACAAAGAACCAACGGTGGAGCCAACAAAAACACAGGAAAATGACGCGGCAAATACTGCGACGAATGAAGTCAGAACGCCTGAAGCCAAACCATCATTAAGTGCAGCAGCTGCGAGCCAGAAAGAGAATCGCCTGATTGTTCGAGTGGATGGTGAGATTGGCTATTTACTCATAAATAAAATGGCTGATGAATATGGCCATGTGTGGGTAAAGCTGGCAATGGGCGAATTATGTGTTGAGGCTAAGTCTGTAGCCTTGGTTGGGATCAAAGAGGCTTAGTATGACTAATACCCCCTTTTCAGAACTGTCACGGGCGTTTCGCGCCCGTGTTGTTAAAACATGGATTATGTCCACTGAGTTTTCAGCAGCGGTCGGTGCGGAAGTGTTGAAGGATGCCGGTGTTAAACACGATTTCGTGAGGCGTGAAAATCCAGTGCTGGGTTCATCATTGGCGGGATGGGCTAAAGACGGTCACACACCTTTGTGGGCTTCCCAATCCGCGTTAGTTTTGTTGTTAGAAAACAACTGGACCCCTGTAAGCCATGAGGATTGGGCCGGTTTTTCCTCTATTTTTATAAAAATTCATAGAGATGCTGAATTTGGGATCTTACTTGATTCAGTGCCAACATCGATTGATAAGGACGTTGCTGCGGGTTGGTTAAGTGCGGCAATTGAAGAGGATGCACGTTACCGCGTGTCTAAGAAAAAGGTAAAAATATGACATTCCGGGAACTTGATAAAATCATTATCGCTACAGGACGTAAAGGGGATGCTCAACTTCTCCTTTCATTATTATTAGACTCTTTTGATAATGGAGTCGAATGCGTCGATATTGATACTGTTATGGCTGAAACAGGTCTAAAGAACCCGAATGTATCTGCGGTCACCAACAAATTGAAAGACTTGGGGGCGCTCACCATTTTGTATAAAGATATGCGAAGTGAGGATGGCTTATTTTCTGAAGTAAGAAATGGCCGTTGGTCAAAAGCTTACTACAAACTCCCCCAGGCAATTTTGCAACTGTATCGCAGAGGATAATTTCGCATGCGAAATTTCTATGTTTAAGCCCCGCTATCTTCCAGCCGTTGTCTGTGTTTAAAAATGGCGGTTTCAATAGTTTCATAGTCGTACTTTTGGTAAATCTCCCCATCGGGTTGTGTATGCTGGGGAGAGCATTTCCCGTTTCATCTTCCAACCTTTATCAATACCTTGTCCCGCAAACCACACCTTTCCAATCCCTTCTCTGTTTATGCGATCGATAGCTTTCATCAACTGTTCACTGTTAGCTTTTGGCGGGGACTCGTCAAACATATCTATCTGACCAGGACGGCTGCAAAAGTCATTCAGAATGATCCCCGCTTTTTGGTATCGATAACCATCCCTCCAGATTTGCTCCAATGCTCTCATCGATGCAGCAATAATATCGCGAGTGTCCTGAGTGGCCAGCATTAATCGTTGGTTGCCATTGTTGCTGTAAAACGGCTCATTGGAAAACGGGCTGGTCCGAATAAAGACGCTGATATAACGGCAATATTGCCGTTCGTGCCGCAGTTTTTCCGCCGCTCGCTCCGCGTACTGACAAACGGCCTGGCGCATATCATGTAGTGTCGTGACTCGCTCCCCAAAACTTCGGCTGCATATGATCTGCTGCTTGGCGGGGAGTGCATCGATAGAGATACACGGCGTGCCATTAAGCTCCCTTACTGTTCTCTCAACGACGACGCCAAACGTTTTCTTTATCAACTGAATGTTGGCATCGGCCAGTTGTAGCACCGTTTCTATTCCCATCACTTTTAACTTAACACTTAATTGACGACCTATTCCCCACACTTCTGTTACCGGCAGAATGGCCATTAATTTGCGTTGCCGGTGACGGTCAGACAAGTCAACAACACCTCCGGTTGCAGGCCAGGTTTTGGCGGCGTGATTGGCTAGCTTTGCTAGGGTCAGAGTCTGGGCTATGCCGATACCAGAAGTTAAGCCGGTTTGTTGCAGAACGGTATCACGCACGCGCTTACCGTAAATTTCCAGAGGCTCGCAATTTTCAATACCATCAATCGTCAAAAATGCCTCGTCAATACTATAAACAGTCATCGATGGCGCCAGTGATTCCAGAATAGTCATGGTTCTGGCACTCAGATCACCGTACAACGCGTAATTAGAACTGAAGCAAGTAACCTGGTTACGCTCTATAAGGGCTTTAATTTGGAAATAAGGCGCTCCTCGTTTGATCCCCAGTTTCTTGGCTTCCTTATTAGCTGATACGCAGGCTCCATCGTTATTGCTCAAGCAGATTACGGGTTTTCCTTTGAGGTCGGGCCGGAAAAGTTGCTCCACACTGGGGTACATAGAGTTGATATCACAGAGCAAATACATAGGCACCTCACTTGAAGGTATGAATGGCGTGTATGACGACACCAAAAATATCCAGGTCATCAGGATCAACATAGATAGGACTGAACGCGGGATTCATGGGTTGGAGGCTAAGTCGGGGATGTAGACACAGCTTTTTGACCGTAAATTCTCCCTCGATCGCAGCGATAACAATATCGCCGTGTGATGGTTTCACTGCTTTATCAACAACTAGCAAATCCCCTGAAAGAATACCGGCCTCCGTCATTGATTCACCTTCCGCACGAACAAAGTAGGTTGCACTAGGGTGTGCTATGCATAATTCATTTAAATCTAAGGTTTTTTCTATGTAGTCGGACGCAGGGGATGGAAAACCAGCCAGGCACACTTCACCAAAAAGTGGGATTTTTAAATGAGATTCTGATTGCGCAGCAACAATTTCAACTTTCATGGTGAGCCTAATAGTACTGTTATTATATACAGTATTATTGATGGTTATATCGGGGATTTGCAAGGTGGGTGTGGCTGTTTTTTTGTAGCATACTGTTTTATAGCTAGAAATAGTATATTCCGGTTTTATCCACAGAAACGGTAGATAGAAAAAGGCCACCTGGTGGCCCCAAGGCTCCCCGCCCGTAAACGGTCGGCTCGTCGCCTGCACTCCAGCGGTCCCACGCCGGTGGCGTAGTCCTCTTCCGCAGAGCCACGCGAGCGCGTCTCTGTCCTTCGGATAGCAAGCGATGCCTAATGATCAATATTCAAGTTGGTAGATGCTATTGCCGCGTTCACTGTTGCAGAGAGGGCAACCGGCGCTAATGATGACGGTCCGTAGCTGACAGTAAATTTTGTCTTCGACCGTTAACCAGGCGTGTTGCTGCAAGTTCGGCGGCTTCGCATAAAACCGGCTTAGCAGGGCGGAGGGCTGGCCTGTGGGATATTCACGTCTGCACAGCCTACCGCTGGCTTACGCGACACTAACCACTCGATTATCTATGGAAATACCTTTGTCGCTTACATGCCCTTACGGGCATAAAATTTCGCATGCGAAATATTGAGTAAAAAAGTGATTTATTATATATCTATATTGATATCTAATCGGGTTTTATAGTATAATAACATCATGGAGAAACGGAAGGCCGCTTCTCACTATCGGCGAAAAGCCAGACTCAAAGGAGTAATCAAATGACTGTTTCACAAACTGAAATTAAAACCTCAAAAGCAAAGAAGTCCACCCGCAAAGCACCTCCGGCTGCAAAAGACGCACAGGCATTGGCTCAGGTGCTGGAACAGACACCAATAGAGTATGTTCCGTTGTCCCGTCTGGTCAAATCGCCACTGAATGTGCGCCTTATTCCCTATTCGGTTGAAAGTGTAACCAGCCTTGCCAACACCATTGCGTCTATCGGGCTGTTGCAAAATTTAGTGGCACACGACATTGAGGACGGCCAGATTGGTGTTGCAGCAGGGGGCCGTCGTTTGGCTGCGCTAAACATGTTGGTTGAGCGTGGGGTGTATCAGGCTGATGTGCCGGTTGCTGTTAAACGTGTACCGCAAGAACTGGCCGTTGCCGCCTCAATGACGGAAAACGGCGAACGTAAGGATATGCACCCCGCAGAACAAATTGTGGGCTTCCGCTCAATGGCTGCCGAAGGAAAAACACCGGCACAAATTGGTGACTTGCTGGGCTATAGCTCCCGCCATGTCCAACGTGGTCTAAAACTCGCAAATTTGGCTCCTACCCTGTTGGATGCGCTGTCTAGAGACGAGATAAATCTCGAACAGTGTCAGATTCTAGCTCTCGAAGATAGTCAGGAGCGACAAGCGCAGGTATGGGAACAGGCACAGCAGACCTACAACAAATGCCCGTCAAACTGGCAATTACGCAATCTGATCACTGAACAAGAAGTGAGCATTGCGAATAACGCGAAGTTTATTTTTGTCGGGTATGACGCACTGGAGGCGGCTGGTGCTGTCATTCGTACAGACCTGTTTAGTGATGAAGGTGAGGGCTGGATTGACCGTGCCTTACTTGACCGTTTGACCGTTGAAAAATTGGAGGCTATCGCGCTAGCCATTCAGGAAAGTGAGGGATGGTCATGGTGTGAACACCAGATAGGGCCAGTCAGTTATTGGGACGAAGTATCACGTAAATATAACATGATCTCAGCGCCGACTCCGGTTTATACCGAGTCAGAGCAATCCCAAATCAATAAGTTGACAGTGGCACTGGAAGAAACTGAAACCCACGATGATGAAAATGACATTCAGCAACGGATCGAAGATATTGAGTCTACCGCAGTGATCAGAGCATGGACAGCAGAGCAGAAAGCGCAAAGCGGTGTCGTGGTGTCATTTAATTATGGTGATTTGATTATCTATCGTGGGGTGATCCAGCGTGAAAATACCGCACCGGCTGAAACACCGCAAAACAATCTTGCACAGATATCACCAGCACCAAAAGATAAAGGGTTATCGGCGGCATTGATCACAAGTTTGTCATCAGAGCGGACATTAGCGGTCATGGCGGCACTGGTGCAGAATCCGGCAGTGGCGTTAGCACTACATACTCACTCAATGGCACTCAACGTGTTCCATCATGAGTATGCCACTTCCGTTTTAAAAACCAGTCTGGACATTAAGAGACACATATTACTGAAGAATTCACCGGCATCCGAAGAGGGGGAAGCAAATCGGGTGCTGAAAAATCTGCATAATCTGTGGGAAAGCCGTTTACCCGAAAATTGGCAACTGGATTTTTCGTGGTTGCTGACATGGGATCAAGCCGAAGTGATAGCACTGCTGACTTATTGTGTCGGTCTGTCGTTGGATGCCGTACGGTGTCATGCAGGGATGGACGGCAAAGTTGGCGGTGAGCTGGTATCCGTCGAGAACGCGTTAGAGTTCGAACTGCGTGACTGGTGGCAACCGACCAAGGAAAACTACTTTGGGCGTATCAGTAAAGAACAAATGAGTGAGGCATTGATTATCAACGGGAAAGATCCGCAAGCAGCATCCGTTCTCAAAATGAAAAAGGGCGATGCAGCACAACTGGCGGCAGATGAAATTGCACAAACCCGTTGGGTACCGGAATGTCTGCTCCCGATGGATGAAACCGTTTCTTTCTCTTCCACTGATGATTCTGCTGCTGCCTAACAGGAGGTGCCGCCTGAAAAGGCGGCATAACATGCCATGACTAACGAAAAAGAATTTACGTTATTGAAGCTGCAAGCTTTTACCTCCACAGATTTTGAGCAGTACCGCGAACGGGGTGAGGGATTTCGTCAAACATTGTCCAGTGCGGTAATAGCCTGCCTGTCATTGCCTGAAGTCTGGGGTGTTGATTGCGAGTTTAGACAGGAGTGGGGCGGGGAATTTCCGGTTCATCTACGTCTGAATTGCAAGATGGCCCCGACAATACCCATTGAAATAGTCAGTCCGTGCCATGAATCCTCTTACTGGTATGGGCGGCTGTGGTTTGAGGGCGGCGAGTCAGTAGCATGGTTCTACAGTGATGAACGCTTTGAACCTGATGCTATCAGAGGAATGCTGGATATTCTGGCTGAATATATTAATGCCGGTTATACGCAAGCGAATGAACTGGCGGTGGCGTTGCGTATGGGAGGGCATGCCGTATGATCCCGAACAGCATGTCACTTGTTCCCGTAAACCAATACCAACGTGCAGCAATAATGGCCATCATTGCGGTAGAAGAAAAGATACAGCAAGGCAGGAAATTGGGACAATACCCCTACGCACGCGAACTCTTCCGCCATCTTTGTGGCAATAAAGGCAAAATATCGGCATCTGATGTGCGCAGGGCGGCCAGTAATTATGATCCAAAAAATCGGGGAGGTACGCCAAAGGAGGGGTTTGTCAGGGCACTGGATACCCTCGTTGGTAGTCGCGGAGAGATATGTCCACTGCCACTTTTAACCAGCGATGGATATTTATTTTTTCCTGAAGTGCGTTATCGCCTGCGTGAACGTCAACATCGCCAGTGGGACGTAAAAGTGGCGCGCAAGGCAAATAATATAACTCGCGAACGTCAGAAAAAACGTCGGCGTTATCAAGCAAAAGTTGCGCAAGCTGAAATAGAGTTGGCTTTTACTACGCCCAGTGAACTGACGGCATGGTACAAACGGCTGGAACGGCAAGGGATTTATGAAGACGACGTTATCGGGATGGTTCAGGCATGGAGTCGGCGATTTAGCCATCTGTCTCAAGATCAATTTTTGTTTGGTTGTCCTTTGTGGGCGATTGTGGATGAAATACAGAGTGAGCAGGGAAGCCGCACAGTGATAGAACTGTGGTTGGATGAACTGATGATACCCAACAAATTGGGGCGACATTATGGCCGGTAAATTTGGAAATTGGTGCTATTCCTTGCGTTGGTGCTTGCCACATATTCCAAGCCCAAGGGGAAATATATTGCTGTCTGAAGTGGTACCCGCTGGAGAACCGACCCCTGACAGTATCATGAAATTGTTTGTACCAGGCAGCGGATATGCGGTAAGCATTGATTTTCTTGATAACAGACCAATGAAACGGTGGCCCCCTGAGCGAAAAGCGAAAGTCCGACTGCACAATATGCAACGGAGAATAACGAAATCGGCACCGTTGTTTGCTGATGAGTTGATAGCTCGCGAATTAGCTGCACGGCCAGATTACTTTAAGGGAGAATGACCACTATACTGAAATCGGGAATAGTGATAGCCGCGAAGAGAGGTGGGTATGTTTAATTATTTCAAGCGTATGGTAGCGAACAACCCAAGAGTAAAGAAAATGTCTCAGGCGCAAAGAAAAAACGTGGGTGGCAAGATAATAATATATTCGACCTTGTTACTGCTCATCCCGTTAGGATGCATGATGCTGTCATACAACAATGTATGGTTGCAGATCTTCTTTCAGCTCGTATGGGGCGCATCAATGATTATAGGCTCAAGTATTGCTTTTGATAACGATGAAAAAGCCACAGGAACACGATGAGGCAACACAGAGCAACTACATGATTCAATAGCCTAAACGGTGCTCTACGCGCCGTTTTTCCTATTTAGTATATTGCTTTCTAGTGTGCTTACAATCTCGATATATATCTCCCTGATAGTTAACGATTCTCCATTTCACTTCATATTCAATATCTAAGCTCACTGACAAAACGTAACGAGGATAAAATTTCGCATGCGAAATATTGATAACTCTTAAAATATTACATATCAATATTGATATGTAATTGGTTTTTATAGTATAATCTATCTATTGAGAAACGGAAGGCCGCTTCTCACTACCGGCGGAACGCCAGACTCAGAGGAGCATAAGATGAAAACCCCATCGCGTCTAAATAGAGCATTTTATAGTGTCAGCCAAACGGTGAACCTTTTGGTGTTATGTGTGTGGTCAAAAATTGGTTGTCAGGTTTTCTGAGTGGTTTCTTTAAATAATAAAACAATCTTACGTTGGCTCTCTTGTGTCGGTTTCCCCAGAGAAAGTTAGACCGCCACAAATAATAGATAAGGAAATAAATAATGATACATTCAGCAGACAATTCAGAAATACAAACACAGCCAGTGGATGCCAATTTTTTTGAGCACCATGATTCAAATGGTGGCGAACTCATTCCCTCTGTAGCAATTGATCGCATTATTGCATTACGCACTGAAGGACTTAAAAAATATTTTGAGGCGCTGGAAATACTCAAAGAAGCCCGCAAGTTATTTAATTTTGCGAGTGGAGATCAGAATATTTATGGTTTTGATGAATGTGTGCATGATGCGGTTCGTTGGGAGTCTCACCCAAATCGAAATGAAAAAGCCATAAAAAAAGTGATCGACTCTAAAATATGGCGGCGACTGATAAATGATACAGGCATGTATACGCTCATGAGTCGTAAACAACAGGATGAATGGGATCGCCAGTTGGATGGGGAGACGATGCCGGAAATCACGCTGGATACGGTACTGGCAACCTTTACACAATTGAATGCAAGCAAAGCCAATACTTTCGAGCTGGGCGTCATTGACGTGTTTCGGGCATTGTCTTGGGAATATAAAACAAATAATCCTTGTCGTATGGGTAAAAAAATCATTCTGTCTCGACTCCTTGAAACATGGGGAAAAGGCTATATCCGAGTGTCATATTCAAGCGTGGCACAGTTGGACGACCTAGCAAAACCATTCTATATACTTGAAGGTAAGAATGTCCCCGATCACCGTATTGCCGATGGTTCTGCATTCACTGAGTTTTTCAATCGAGAAGGTTTTTCAGGTGCTGTGTATGAGGGCGAGTATTTCACTGTCCGCTACTTCAAGAAAGGAAGTGCACATATTGTGTTTAAGCGTCCTGAACTATTAGACAAAATAAATGCGATCGTAGCTCGACATTATCCATCAATGTTGCCTCCGCGCGTTTAATTTAAATCTGTAAGGTACTGGCTGGGGCAACTCAGCCGTTTACCAACATTAGATGAATGACAGATTTAAAAGCCGCTGTGGCTTCGCAACGGCGGTTCTAAACCCTACGTTTGCAGATGGGCATCGCCGTTTTCACTGCCGGTGATGACGGAATCGTAGCTGACAGTAAATTTTGTCTTCGACCATTAACCAGGCGTGTTGCTGCAAGTTCGGCGGCTTCGCATAAAACCGGCTTAGCAGGGCGGAGGGCTGGCCTGTGGGATATTCACGTCTGTACAGCCTACGGCTGGCTTACGCGACACTAACCACTCGATTATCCATGGAAATACATTTGTCGCTTACATGCCCTTACGGGCATAAAATTTCGCATGCGGAATGTTGATAAATTCGCTGATAATTACATATCAATGTTGATATGTAATG
This sequence comes from Yersinia sp. 2553 StPb PI, assembly GCF_052217105.1. Taxonomy (NCBI): domain Bacteria; kingdom Pseudomonadati; phylum Pseudomonadota; class Gammaproteobacteria; order Enterobacterales; family Yersiniaceae; genus Yersinia; species Yersinia sp. 2553 StPb PI. The sequence goes on from NZ_JAZGPX010000001.1 coordinate 46,092, forward strand.
GGTTTTTATAGTATAATATCATCATTGAGAAACGGAAGGCCGCTTCTCATTACCGGCGAAACGCCAGACTCAAAGGAGTATCAAATGAAAAAAAACATCCCAAATGTTACGCCAAAATCTTCCGAAAAATATGGGGAAGAAACAAATCTGTACAGCATTAACATGGCCGAAGGGGAGAAAGGAACCGATTACGCAGACTTTGAATGCTACGGATTTGATTCACTGAAAGCATTACAAAAATTCCGCAGTTCATTTCCTGAGAAAATGAAAAATGAATATGTCTACGATTTGAGCAAATTAGGGGTATCCAACGGCAGACACAGAAATATCACTATTGTTTCTGCAAGCCACTACAAGCAATTCATCAAACAGGTTAAAGCGTTAGGGATCGACATTTAACGATATGCAGTAACCCCGTAGCCAGCCGTTGGCTGGCTTTAACATCAATGAAGGATAATAAGATGTATCAGGCAACAAACGACACTACAGACCGTTTTAGCTGGGATGCCAGCGCGGAGGCGGCCTATTGGCAGTCACGGGAAGTTTCAGCAAAAACCGAACCCGAAGTGATCACTCTGGTTGAATTCATGGACGCCATCGGCACGATGTACCCGCACGACTGGCAAGGTGACGCGCAAAGCGAATCGTTCAAACTGGCAGAAATGTATTGCGGTAACGTCACGTACATTTACGCGAAAGTGGGCGAGTGCTATTTCAAGTTTCGTGATGTTGTCACATTGAGCCATACAGCGATTGTTAAACGACTGGAAAAGGAGGTGCAAAGCCAAAAACACAAGACGCAGAAATAGAAAAAGCAGACTTACGTCTGCTCTCGCATGCCGGTTTAGCCCTGAGAAAGTTTAACCGGCTATCAATAATCGATTGGAGTGAAACCATGAAAATTGACATCAGTATAATTACATCAACCGCCGGTTTTGTAAAGCTGGCACCGAAAAAACAACAGCGGGTAAATCGTCCGGCGATAGCGATAAACGATATCACTGAAACCTGCAAAGCGCGGGGCCGACACATTGCCAAATGTCAGCTTAAAAAACAGTCGGTCAGAATTCCGGCTATGCATGTCAGTGAGTTAGGGCAGGTGCTCCGAACTCTGGAACTTAAACGGGCCTATGCCTGATTAATCACGCCGCTCCTTTATGGGGCGGCATTAAAACAGAAACGGAGTTGATCATGAGCCAAGAACAAATGAAAGCCCTGCTAGAAAGCTGTCTTTATGCTTTTAATGAGATGCCAAACAATCAATTGAACGGGTGCGATTATCCTTCAACGTATGCGTTGGCGGCAGCATTACAGCGGGCCTTAAATGTGTTGAAGCAGCGCGGAGAGTAAGAGTGTCCCAACTGTCATTTGATGCCTTATTGAGTGCGCCAGAAATACCGAGCTTAGAAACAGTTAAAAGCGTGGTTATTATGCCAGTGGATGAGCCTAAACATATTCCTATCCGTATGTAACCACTAGATTATCGATGGGAATACCTTTGCCACTTACATGCCATATAGACATAAAATTTCGCATGCGAAATGTTGATAAACTCGCTGATTATTACGTATCATTATTGATATATAATTGGTTTTTATAGTATAATAACATCATTGAGAAACGGAAGGCCGCTTCTCATTACCGGCGAAACGCCAGACTCAAAGGAGCATCATATGAAAGAAGCCAGCAAAAAAATATTAGTTATTGGTCAAGTTGTTAGTACCAATCTTTATGGTCGTGGGCGTGGCGTTATTTATGGCATTCAAGGAGATCAATCGCCTGATACTGTAAACGTTAGTTTTGGCGGTGTTATATGTAGCGGAGGTAATGCAACTTTTAATATAGCTTTTGAATCAGGCTCATTAAGCAAAGAACTACCTGAATGTATTTTACATGGTGTTCAATGGACTATCTACGATGAAGTAATGAATACAACTGATGTGGTTAAAATTTATCGCAGTGCATTAGCCGCAGAACTGGAAAGACTCAATGATGAAGAAGCTCAAAGAGTCGCATTTAATCTAGCGGTTGAAAATATGAAAACAGCTCCAGAATATGCAAAACTAAAACAAGGTAGTAGTGACATAACTCTAGCAACAAGTAATATCCGCAAAGAATTAAAAGATTCATTTCCAAATGTAAAATTTTCAGTACGTAAACGTAATTACGATTGTGTTTACGTTAATTGGATTGATGGTCCAATAGAAGATGAAGTGAAGGCTATCATAAGTAAGTATAAAGGCGGACGTTTTAACGGTATGGAAGATATCTATGAATCTATTTCAACACCATTTAACGAAGTTTATGGGAGTGTGTCTTATCTTTTTACTAACCGTGAATACAGTGAAATTTTAACAGAGAAAGCAATAGAGTTGTTTAAAGAAAAATATAAGAACAGGTTCGACACAGAGATTAGCTTAGAGAAATACAAGGCGGGGGATTTATGGCGTATTGGAAGTGGAGAGTTTTGGCATGGTCATGGAGTTGGGGCCGAAATAGATAACATCCGTGCTAAGTTAAACAATATTTAGAAAAATTATTTTACTCTCTGATTTAAATTTTTGATCAGAGAGTTTTTAAAAAGTAAACATTCCAGTTGTACATTGTAAAAATTCAGAAGAGATGCCGGTTGAAAATAATAAATTCAATTGTGACTAATGATCGTGGCTTGATTCATAAGATGCACCGCGTTCTAATTTTACTTTTCTGAATGGGTTGTCGAGATAGAGAGAATGGCCGCGCCTGTAAGATATTATCCCCATTGAGGGGCTAATATCTTATTCCCCGCCCACCCAATGCAAATGAAAAGCTATTTGCATTTCCCGTCCGCCCCTGAGGGGCTCCCAAAGGTTAGACAAACTTACCCACATATACACAATCAACGAATTTTTACTTGCCCCGTAAAAATTCCGCTGGCGTTCATTTTACCCCTGGGTGGGGGTAAAATTTCTCTGGCTTTGTTTCATGTGCATATATGGATAAGTTTGATGAAGCTATCAGTTTTGCGATGGTTTGTTATTTTTGTATCGCATATAGATTTGATTCACTTCCTGCGCATATTGACGTCGCTTCATATCTTGCTTGTCGTCCTTTTTGAATCCAGCATTATAGGCACCCACAGCATCCCAGTTTACGCCCCAGCGTTTAAATGCAATCGCAAGATAATACGCGCCTGTATAGATATTAAGACAACCATCGGTGTAAAGGTGTTGTGGGGTAATACCAAAATCTGCAAGATGAGAAAAATTCTGAGAATGTATTTGCATTCTCCCCACCGCATATTCCTGCTGTGATTTTACATTCAATGCTGTGTCCCTGTGTGATGACTCTCTGAATGCGATGGCGCGTAATAAATCCGGATCAATATGATAATCCCGTCCCGCTTTATCGAAACAGTCCGAACCTAAACTAGATACCGAGAAAAGCAAAAGAAAAAGTAGACAAGAGACCTTCATGATATGAATCCGTTCAAAGTAGGCATAATGGAATACTGCCATTTTTGACAAAAAAACGATACCCGAATATACAAAAATCGAATCCAGAGAACAGGGGGTTAAATAGTCTCTTCTAAAGATAAGTTCTCACACCCCACGCAAAATTTCATTTTGCCTGATTTGCCTTTTAAATTAGGTGGTTATACTTTTTGTAATGTGATTTTTGTCATGTCACTACGATATGAGCAGCCACATATAGCGCTTCATTGTGGTGTTATAGGATGGTGATAAGGCGTATTGAATGTGTAATGCATGATATTCAATATCTTATGTATACAGTGGCTGCTTTGTGGCTGTTTATGGTGTGTGGATTAGTGCTGATTTTAAAGGTTAAAGGCGAGCTTTAGCGGGATAAGTTCAGAATTTGCAGGGGGAGGGTGTGCCTGATTGTGGGCTGATTTTGGCTTTATGCTGTGTAGCATGATGATTGGTTAGGTTATAAGTAAGCTAATTAACATCCCTTAGTGGTTTGATTGGTGCTTAATTATATTTGATTACACACCTTGGTGGCTCAGTGGTGCGCTAATGAGTGCTTATTTAACGTAATAAGGTGCTTATCTGTGTGGGCTTGATTTGTTGTTTTATTGACCAATTGATTGAGGTGGCTGCTAGGTGTGGGCCTAAATTGCTGCATTGTGTGGGGATTAAATCCCTGAAATGTGTTACGGTGCTGGATTGTGCGCTACATGCTATTCGACCGGAGATATATTTCGTGCCAAGACAAAATATTTATATGAAACAAAAAACTCTCGATGGAATAAGGAAATTGGTAGATGAACGAAGAGCCGAAGGGGCTTCTTCCTCTGAGGTTAATATGTCAAGTATGGGGGCCGAACTGCTGGAGATAGGATTGCGTGTTACGCAGAATATGAAAAAGAGATCCACAGGTGAAAGTCCGGAGCAAATATTTAACCGTACCCTGATGGAAGAGTGTGTTAAAAGTCGAGTTGCGATTCAAGAAATACTCAGCATGTTCTTTAGCGTACAAGAAATAAAAGAAGATTCCCGTTTCAGCTATTCACTTCAGGTGGAGAAGATGAAAGGAGAAGTTGCTAGTATTGTAGAAAAAGCATTCCCTAAAAGTGAGTGATTTTTAATCTTATCGAATTTGACACCTTGCTTAGGCGAGGTGTTCTCCTAAACAAAGTCACCCTCCATTCATCATACTTATTACCATTAGATGCTTATCCTCTTTGGATGAGTCTATTTCGTCTGGCATTGGAATGTACCTAAAACACGCGGGAGATGAAGCGCATTGTATCAATACCCAATCGTTGAATGGATTTATATTCTGGATTGTGGCGGTGCGCTTAAATCACAGTGCAGACAGTAAAGTTATCATTAATAATAATATTAGTTATTGTTGATAGCAGGTTCCCTATGGCCACAATGAAAGACGTTGCAGAACGCGCAGGGGTATCTATCGCGACCGTCAGTCGTATTATTAATAATACTGCTTATGTGGAACCCGCGACGCGTGAACGCGTTGAAAATGCAATGCGTGATGTAAACTATCAGTTGAATCCAAACGCTAAATCATTGGCTAAACGCAGTGGAAGTATGTTGGGGTTATTGACGGGGAATCTGTCAGATCCCTTTTTTGCCAGATTAGCCAAAGGAGTCGAAGAAGTTGCACGAATAAACGGTTGCCGACTTATGGTATGCAGTGGTGAACATCATGCGGAGATTGAAAAGTCAGGACTTGAGTTTTTAATTAACCAAGGCTGTGAAGCTATTGTGGCTCATATTACCCGGATGAGTGAGTCAGATATATTGCGTTATGCAGCGCATTCCCCTGGGCTGGTTTTAATTAATCGTTATTTGCCTGGGATGGCGAATAGATGTGTATGGCTAGATAATTTTAATGCCTCTAAACTTGCTACCTTATATCTTCTGGATAATGGCCACAAAAATATCGCTTATGTGACGGCCGATTTGATGATTGATGACAAACAACAACGTCTCGATGGGTATTTATCCGCAATGGCTAATGCGGGAATTAAAGTTCCGGATGATTGGATTATTAGTGTTCCCTTTGATGAAGAGGGGGGTGAGGTTGCGGCCCAACAGTTGTTATCTAGCCCGAATGAATTTACCGCAGTCATTACATTCAATGATGTTATGGCGGCAGGAATGATGAGTTTATTCCATAAAGTAAATATGAGATTACCTGAGCAGCTATCGATAGTCGGCTTTGATGATATTGTGTTAGCCCGTTACCTCCATCCCTCCTTAACAACAATTCATTATCCCATCGAGAGAATGGCAAAACGAGCCGCAACGCTAGCGCTGATATTGCAAGCGAAGGGTAATACGTCTCCGTTGGTCAATATGTTTTCAGCTGAACTCGTCGTAAGAAATTCTGTACTTTCTTTAGTTAAAAAATAGGCAATATCACCAAATCAAGCGAGATTATTGTGATCGAAATCACGTTCCAATAACTCATGTAACAGTTTACATGAGACAGTATCCGCGCTCACATTCAACTCTTCATATATTAATTATTCTGTTGTAACGGAACGTTTCAACTGGAGCTTTACATGGACAAGAAAAAGGATTTGGGCCTGGGACTGGCATTGTTACCTATTATTTCAATGTTGGTTCTTTTGGTTATTGGGTATGGTCAGTTCGGTTTGCGTATTGAACCTTTATTACTTGTATCCGCTGGAGTGGCAGCTGCCTTAGCATTTTGGCAAGGGTACAACTGGAATGATGTTATCGATTCGATTGTGGCAAAGCTGGCTAAAGCCATGCCGGTTATCCTGATTTTAGTTTGTGTCGGGGGTCTTATCGGTACATGGATGATAAGTGGCACTATCCCTTATATGGTTTATTGGGGGTTAAAACTTATCAGTCCCCAATATATTCTTATCGCCGCCTTTTTTATAACCAGCGTTATCTCTGTTTGTACGGGAACATCGTGGGGTTCGGCGGGAACGGTCGGTGTGGCTTTGATGGGTGTTGCGGCAGGTTTAGATGTTCCATTAGCCGCCGCAGCGGGAGCCGTTGTTTCCGGTGCCTACTTTGGCGATAAGATTTCGCCACTGTCAGATTCAACAAATTTTGCTGCGATTGTTGCTGATACTGAGCTTTATGCTCATATCAAACATTTGATGTACACCACTATCCCCAGTTTTGTTTTAGCAGCGATTGTGTATCTGATTGCAGGCCATTCCAGCTCAGTGGGCAGTGTGGCCACCCCTGAAAAAGTCACGGAAATAATACAAGCGCTGGAAGGACTGTATCAGTTCAATGTGATACTTATCTTGCCAGCTGTTTTGGTTCTGTGGGGTGCTATTGCTAAATGGCCCGTCATTCCGGTGATGCTTGCCGGTTGCGCCATGGCCATTATGATCGCGGTTGGTTTGCAAGGGTTCAGTTTAAACCAGGGATTAGAAGCATTGATGGATGGGTTCAATTTGTCGATGTTTTCGGACCAGGGTCATAACGTAGCAGGTATCGTCAGCGATGTTCCTCGTTTACTGAATCGGGGAGGAATGTTCTCAATGATGAGTACCATTCTTTTAGTGTTCTGTGCTTTTTCGTTTGCTGGCGCATTAACGTTAACAGGGGCACTGACTGTTATTATTTCTAGTCTGCTTAAAATTGTTCATACCACTGGCCAACTTATCGCGGCAACAGTTGCTACGACAATTTTAGTGACCGGTGCAACCAGTGATGGAAAATTGGCTCTTTTGATCCCTGCTGAGTTATTCAAAGATGCCTATGCCCGATTGGGGTTGGATAATAAAAACCTTTCGCGAACGATTGAAGATGCAGGAACGGTGGTTGAACCGTTAATTCCGTGGACAGCCGCAGGTATTTATATGGCGACCACGTTAGGTGTCAGTACGCTGGATCTGTTGCCTTGGGCCATTCAGTGTTACGCCGCGGTATTCTTTGCGTTGATATACGGATTTACCGGTTTTGGAATAGCGAAAGTGAAGCCTGATAACGTCGTAAGTCATCAGGAGGTACAGCGTGAAACAGCCTAACTTTAATCAGGTTATCGACCGTCATAACACATCATCTGTAAAGTGGGACTTTATAAACCAGAAACTACAGTTAGATGGATCAGATTTGCTGCCAATGTGGGTATCTGATTTTGATTTCAAATGCCCGGATGAAGTCATACAGGCATTGCATGACCGTGTTGAGCATGGTGTGTTCGGTTATAGCGAGAGAGATGACGATTATTATCAGTCTGTGATGGATTGGTTTGTCAGCAGACATCAGCTTGAGATTGACCGAGACTGGTTTACCACGATAGAGGGCGTTGTGCCAGGGCTGGCATTACTTGTCCAGATGTTGAGTGAACCAGGTGAAAGTGTTGTCGTTCAGGGACCATACTACGGTTCGTTTGCCAATGTCATCACGATGAATCATCGCGTGCTATTGGAAAACCCTCTTCTGGAGGGCATCGATGGCTATCAGATTGACTTTTACCATCTGGAGAATCTGTTTAAAACAGCAAGTCCAAAAGTATTGATACTCTGTAATCCCCATAACCCCACCGGAAGATGTTGGCGTCGTGAGGAGCTAATCGAGTTACTGGGCCTGTGTAAACAATATAATGTCATCGTGATTTCAGATGAAATCTGGGCTGATCTCACGCTACCTGGCGAAAAGTATACTTCCGTACTGCATTTAGGCTCCGAGTGGCACGATCATGTTATTGCCGCAACGTCAGCAAGCAAGACGTTTGGTTTATCCTCACTCAGGATCTCAAACTTTTTAATACCCAATTCCATTATACGTAAAACATTTATAAGCCGATTACACGCTCATGGATTGGATGTTTTCAATTCATTATCGATGGCTGCTGCAACGGCGGCATATAAATATAGCGGGCATTGGTTGGATGCATTACAGGTTTATTTGGCAGAGAATCGTCGTTGGCTTAAGCAAAAATTAGAAATTGTCGCGCCCTGGTGCCGAATGGTTAAAGCTGAAGGAACTTATCTGGCATGGTTGGATTGCCGTGCGTTGAAGCTAAATAATCATGAATTAAAAAATATACTCCTCGATAAAGCTAAAATTGCTGTTTCCATGGGGGATAGCTTTGGTGTTATGGGAAGAGGTTATATCCGATTAAACTTAGGGTGTCCGCGAGAGTATTTGGAAATAGCCGTCAATGGATTGTCTCATTTGAATGAATTTAGGGATGAATCGATAGCTAAGGCATAACCAGCCATCATCCAGATTGAATTAAGAGATCACTATATAATAGGTTAGAACGTTCTAACCTATCATTTGGTTTTTAATATTCACTTTTAGCGATTTCAACGTTTAAGGAAAAATTAATGACTCCGTAGTCATCGGGTTTCTGTGCCCTTATAATTTATATACAGTTAACTAATGAGTGGGTTATTTATAATCCCATTCGGTTTTTTGTGAGGTTTTTCTGTGGCACGATAAGTTTATTATAATTTCAATAAAATGAATGTTTATTTTATAGGTAATGATTGTTGCCTATTTAACTCAGGGAAAGAGAAAAGTCTGAACTTCGTTTAGGAGGGGAGGATTTGTTTTCTGTATAATAACTGCATCTAAAGGATTTGATGTCAAGATGGTTTACTCACACAAAACAATTACTGTTACTAATGCAATAAAAGATTGCGGAATAAATATAACATTGCTATATTTTGAATTATGTGCAGATCATTTATTAATGTTATCGCATGACAATTTAAAAGAAGCGTTCATGCAAGGAGTTAGTCGCTCCCTGCATGAACTAACCACACTAACCCTCAATCCAAGAGGCAGGTTATATGGCTATTCGCGATCCTATTGATCTGTATGAAAGATCACAAGCCTTTCATGAAGAATTTTTCCTACACCACTTCGAACATGGTAATCCGTGGTTTATCAAAGATAGTGAACTTCGCTACGTTGCCGCCAATCGCTCATTTTTTGAGCTTTTCGGTCTGTCTGAGCTGTGTTCAATATTTGGTAAAACTGATAGTGAATTATCTTCAACTCTTTCTCATTTATCACCCAAAAGTAGCATTTATGAAAGTATTGTAATAAATGAATCTAAATGTATTAAAACGCTTGAGGTGAATTACTTCAATTCAAATAGCAGTTTGTCAATTAGACTCTTCAATCGGAAGAAATTTGCTTTTTCAAATAAAAGTTCAGGTGTGATAACTTATATTCAAAATGCTGAGTGCTTGTTCTTTGATACTAAAATTTACGATTATAAATTCTCTATAGAAAGGAAAAACGGTACGGTTAATATAGGTAGATTAGTTGAAAGCTATAGGAATAAAAGCCCCGGTGAATTGTTGACTGATAGAGAGTGGAGTGTCGCTTGGTTGATTCTAATGGGTAGATGTCATGATAATATTTCAACCATTCTAAAATTGAAAAAAAGCCATGTAACTAATGTGGCATCGGAAATATATAGAAAACTAGGCGTCCCTGATAGGAGTGTTTTTATTATTGCATTCAAATATTGTGGGTGGTGTGATTTCATTCCTCAGGAAATATTAAGCGAACCTACGTCATTCCTTATTCAACCTGTATAAATAACCAGTGATTTGAAATCACTGGTTATTTATACGGTGATTTCATTTCACGGATTTTAAAATGAAATTTTCTATGGAATAATTACCATGAAGTCTAAAATTTTCCGATATAGATAGTTATAGAACCAACACCAGGAACTTTTTTAATGAATAACAATAATAAAAATTTCAAACCTATAACCTTGTCAGTTGTTCTGAGTAGTGAGTCTAATAAACGACTGAGTGAGTCGGCTGAAAAGGCTGGGCGTTCTAAGCGTATCGAAGCTATGTTACGTATTGCACATCATCTTAAAACAGTCCCCGAAGTAGATGGAGATTACTGGGAGATTATTGCTGATAATACGTCATCGTAATTTCACTTGAGATATTTCTTATTTAATTAACTCTGTTATTTCCGAAACAACAGCCGGATAAGGCTTGCCTAAATTCAGGGTATGCATTTTCCGTGCGGTAGCCATATCTGTCTATCACCACGCTGGATATTTCTTTTTACAGTGATATCCACGGTGGAAATAGTTCTACCGATGAAGTTTTTTATTATTTTATACGGAGATAAAAATGTCAGAAATTTCAATTATGAATGGGGCCGATATCAAACCTGCTAAAAAAGGTTTACTCACCCGTTTGATGGCTGCTGCAAACAACAAAACCGCCAAAGCATTTGTGAAATACATGGCGGCACCTCTGGCTGTCTGGATGTGTGCGCAAGGTTTTGCTCGCGCAGAGGACTTGGCCGCTGCGGGACGTACCGATGTGGAAGATACCTTTGGTTCCGATTCCACCATGATGTACTACTTCATGGTAGCGGAAGTGGTGTTGGTTTTCCTGCTGTACCTCAAAACACATAACCCAGCTACTTTCCTGCTGATCCCCGTGTTCATCGTCGTCACCAAAGTCATCTTCTCCATGATTGGTGGTACTACACCTTAAGTCGCGTTCACGGGATGAAGCGTTATGAACGAGGATAAACAATCTCGCTATGATTTTCCTCAAACGTTCTCAGAACAGCGCCGCATCATCGGGATACCTCTGGATGAAGCGATAGTAGCCATAACCCCCCTTTGTTGGGGGGTTATTTATAATCACCACTTTGCTGGGCTGATTATGGGCGCGGTGCTCTGGTATGCGTTGAACTGGTTTAAGAAAGGGCGAGGTTCTACCTGGTTGTACAACATGTGTTACTGGTATCTGCCGTCTTATTTATTCAACGGGCTTTACAAAATACTGCCCGACTCAAGCTACCGCTTGTGGTTAAAGTAACAGGAGACAATGTATGGAATTGAGTGCGCGTCGCTCAACCACAAAATTTGTTTCTCTGGTTTATATTCTTCTGCTGTTTTTTCTTGGATTAAGTCTTGCAGGCAACCTCTTTGCCTGGATGCAGATAGAACGCCTCATTGACTCACGGGAAGAAACTTTTATTCCCATGATGTTTGATGCCCCGTTTACCCTGTCACGTAACCATGCTGACAGTAATTATCTGCAACAGACCGCCGAGTCATTTCTGTTCTTGCGACTCAATGTCACCCCTGAAAACGTTGCTGGGCAACACACATCCCTGCTGAGATTTTTCTCCTCAGAAGACCGTGTTGAAATGGCAAAAGCCCTAAAAGAAGAAGAAAACCAGATAGTAACAAATAATGTGACCTCTGCTTTTTATGCCTCTGGATTTAAGGTCTATCCCGCCTCCGGTGTGATTGACATACAAGGGGAACTCAAGACCTGGTTAGGTAATAAACCGCTACCACCAGAACCCAAATCCTATCGGCTGACACTTCACTATAAGAACGGTGTTACCCACCTCAAAAGTTTCAAGGAGAGTGTCGATGCAAAAACGAAATAGTCATCTTCAGTTATTGCTCGCCAGTGTGTGTGGCACGGTACTGTGTGTTTCAGCACAGGCTAATGTTGCCCCGCAACAAATCCCTTTTACGCCTGATGCTCAAGTCAATTTAGTATTGAGTAATACCAACCCGAACATGCTGGTTGTGCCGGGCGACCGGATTGTTGCCATTGACAGTAATGAAGGAATGCTGGGTGACAGTAAAGGGAAGACGGGGCAGCAGAATGGTGGGGTCGTTTTAACCACCGTGCAGGATAAACCTTTTACGTTCTATCTGCGTACTGAGGCGGGACAGTCACTGTCAGTGGTCGTCACCCCCCAAAAGAGCGCAGGCAGAACCTATCATTTGATGTCTCAACGTCCGGTGAAACGTCCGGCAGCCCAGAAGTGGGAAACCTCACAACCCTATGTTTCCACGTTGGTTGATATCCAAAAAGCGGTTTCTCGTGGTGAAGTCCCCCCCCATTTCACGGAAGGTCCAGCGACCCAGCTACCGACTTTTATGACGTTGCCAGCGGTGTTACAGGCTCAACCGGAAACCATGTGGACAGGGGGCGAACTGCGGGTATATCGCTATCGTGTTCGCAATACCGGTACTGTTGGTATGGCGTTGCCTGAGCGGCTTTTCTCCGCACCGGGTGTCCGGTCGGTCATGATTTCGCCCTATACCTCCACGTTATTACCCTCCGGCCAGGCCACGGTCTTCATCACGATGTCGGCAGGATAAGGGGGAAGCATGGCGAATATTAATATCATCACCAGGCGAAAACAGAATCTGACCTTGATTGCGGTGGCAGTCGGATTAACGTTGGTTGCCGGTGTAGGGTACTACCTGAGCCAACCGGCCCAAAAATCGGTAAAGCAGAAAACCAACAAAGAGCCGGTGCCTGATATGACCGGTGTCGTCGATACGACGTTTGACAAGAAAATTGGTCAGAAAGCGATAGCCGATATCCAAAATACGGCTAATCAGGCCGATAAAAAAATCAGCAGCTTTGAAGCCAGGTTGAAAAAACTGGAGGAAGAAAAGCGTAACAGTAACGAAAAGATAGTCTCACAGGAAAATGAACTGCTTCAGTTACGTTCACAGTTGGAAAGTGTATTAGGTGAGGATGGCGGCTCCCCCGCGGGGATGCCTCAACCCAACTTTGGTTCCAACAAGGGCGCGGTTCCCCCGCCAACTGCATTTTATCCTCCAGGCAATGCACCTGCCAATTACCAGATATCGCCACAACCTCGTAATACGCTGTCTTCCATGACCATTTCTTATGATACGGATAAGGAAACAGGGCCGGTATTGCCGTATGTGCCATCAGGGAGCTTTGCCTCGGCAGATATTATTGAGGGTGCAGACACCAATGCGTCGGTCACGGGAAGCAGTGACCCGTCGCCCATGCAGTTCCGTCTCACCGGCAAAATCATCATGCCGAATGACCGTGAGTATGATGCGAGAGGCTGCATGGTCACCGCAGCAGGGTATGGCGATATCTCCAGTGAACGGGCTTTGATCCGCACGCAAAACCTGTCCTGCCACCTGAACGGTAAAACGGTCGATATCCCCTTTAAGGGACACGTCGCTTTTGCCGGTAAAAATGGCATCAAAGGCGAGCCGGTCATGCGCAATGGCAAAATCATTGGTTGGGCGTTTGCCGCCGGCGCGGTGGACGGCATCGGGAACGGTGTGGCCAATGTGGGGAGTCAAACTGTGGGCTTGGGGGCTGTGGCCAGTACCGGGGGTTCGGATGTTGCCCGTGGAGCGTTGGGGGGCGGTGCCTCTCAAGTCGGTAAAACCCTCAGTGATTATTACATCAAGCGGGCGGAACAATACCATCCAGTGATCCCCATTGGTGCAGGCGCTGAAGTGACGGTGGTCTTTCAGGAAGGTTTTCAGTTGAAGTATGTGAACGATAAACCTAAAAAAACCACGCCGACAGAACAGGCTAAAGATGTTGCTAATACCGGTATTACCGTCACGGCCGATGCCCTAAGAGATATCAATATGGGTGACTATATTCCCAAATCTGCACCGTAGTGACCTCCCCAAATCCTATTTTTATTCTGTCTGTAAGGGATCTGACAATGCAAAACACAATCACAGCCGCACCGGTTGAACGCGACACACTCGGTTACTGGACTCACCCTGATTTTTTCACACCGGCTAACGGTAGTGAATTGGGTGTTGAGGGCGAGTTTGACGCTTGGCTGCAAAAAAATAACCTCCGTGCCTGGCACACCTTTATGACCGATGAAGATGATATTGAGGAATCGATGTATCAAGCCTATGAGAAAAGTGGCCAGGGCGATTGCAGCCACTGGACACCCTCTGATGTTGAGGGCAAAGGCTGGTTTATGGCCTCAATTCATGACAGTGATTACGGTCCCGTCTGTGTCTGGCTAAGGAATAATACCGATGAATAGTCCTGTATCCCCGCGTTTTATCCGCAACAAAATAGCAGTCTCTGCCTGTACCAGCAGCATCGCTGATCTTCCCGACTCAGACCTTGCCGCTGAAGTTATCGCCGCCAATTGTAGTTTTCGCATCATCCTTCGTTTGCCAGCCTGCCCCTATCCAGTTGAGAGGGATGAACATGATTGTCACGCGTAAACGTTTCATCACTACTGAAAGCGAGCTACAGAGCTGCCGTCAATTGCTAGCCAGTAGTACCGACTCACTGGCGGGTATTCAGGTTGCTGCTGGAAGTGGCAGCGGCATCTACAAGCGCATTCTTGAATGTCGAGAGATGGCCGAACGCGTGCGACGGCTGATGCCACCAACCCCATGCCATGATAGCTATATGTTGCTCGATCATCTGTCGTATATGGACAGCTGGTTAACTCACTTGGCGATGAGGCTGCCACAAGACCCTGACACATTGCCTCTGAAACAATGGGTTCTCGCTGGGGATGCCACCCTTATTTATTTGGCTAAGCCATACAATGCTGAAGCAGTAAGGAAGGGGATCTCTTTCACATCAGACAACCACTACGGGAATGAAAAATAATGAAAAACATTCTTCTTACTCCCTTATTAGGAAGTGTGCTGTTACTGACCGGGTGCGTCGGGATGAACAGTGATTTTACCTGTAATGAGACGGTGCAGGATCAGTGCATGACCATGGAACAGGCCAACAGCAAAGCCCGCTTCAAGCAAGAGGGGGCAGGGGCCGTCAAGGGAAAGCCGGTTTCGCCGGTGGTGTTACCGGCTGTCGTTAACCCGCAACCTGTGCCGATAACATCCCGTATAGCGCCAGCCACTCACTCGTCATCATTGCTGAAAACTCCTACTGTTCCAGCAACAACACACGCTCAGGCAAATGCAGTCACTCAGGTGACACCGCCCGTCACCGCATTTCGTCCGAGTGTACCCCCCCAGGCAGTGACAGCGTATCGGGACACCTACAGTGATATTGGGATGATCCCACCTATCCGACAGAACGCCTCCACCTCCCGTCTTTGGGTTGCCGCGTGGGTAGATGAACACGATACGTATCATCAACCTTCAGTCGTGTCATTTGTTGTCACGCCGTCCCACTGGGCAGGAGCATCTCAATGAACCTTGATAACATTTTCTCCGGTCTGTTAGGCGATTGGCGTAAGCCTGATGGTGCGAACAGGGCTAATCAGCAAATGGATGAGATGGACTATCCGCAGTTTAGCAGTCTATTGAAATACCGTATGTATGACCGCGAATCCGGATTGTTCATCAATGATAAAACCATGGGGTTTGTGCTGGAATGTGCCCCATTGGTGGGGGCCAATGAGAATATCGTCGAGGCACTGGATCATTTTCTCCGCAATAAATTGCCCCGCAAAGTGCCGCTGACCTTTACGTTACTGGGGAGTAAATGTGTCAGCCATTTATTAGACTACGGGTTGTCAGATTCAAGTTGGACAGGCCCGATGCGGCATAAATTCAATCATATCACTCAGGCGTACTATGAAAGTGGTGCCCTGAATGGTTTGCCTAACAAAAAAGGATATCCCTTAACGCTACGTAATTATCGGCTGTTTGTCAGCTACGCCGAAGAACACAGCCATCCGGACGACAGCACCCTTAATGGTATTAAGCAGACACTCAGTTCTATCCAACAGGCGTTGAATGCAGCTCAACTTTTCTCCCGCGAGCTTGATGCTCAGGGGCTGTTGTCCGTAGTACACGAAATGGCGAACTTCCGGCATGACCAGATATCCCCCTCTTCCGTCAAATACAACTCGTATGATGAAATCAATACGCAGTGTGTTGACCGTTCCATCAACCTAAACATCCAGGCAGACCACATCGTACAGAGCCTGTCCTCTTCTTCGGGCCGCCAAACGACCCGCATCAAGAGTTTCATGCTCGAGAAAAACCCGGATAAGTTCTTCCTTTGGCAGCAGGGCGACAATATCAGCCGTTTGTTGGACCCGACATCGAGTATCCCTTGCCCGTTTGTCATGACATTGACGGTTGAAGTCGAGGGGCAACAATCCACCCAGAATGAGGCCAATACCAAGTTTATCAGCCTCGATAAAAAGGCCAATTCCGCCTTTGCCAAATGGGTGCCGGGTGTCAAAGAAGCCTATAAAGAGTGGGGTGGGGTTCGTGAGCGCCTGAATAAAAATCAGTCTTCGTTGGCCCGCTATTTCTTCAACATCACCTTGTTCAACGAAGATGATGACGCTATCGCACAGAAAAATGAGAATGCGGTACTGAATACCTACCGTAATAACGGACTATCTCTGTTTAGCCCCACGTGTATGCAGCTTCGCAATTACCTGAGTATTTTCCCATTTCTCCCGCAAGAAGGGCTTTGGAGCGACCTGAAACGGACGGGGGCGACCCTTCGGGCTGAAGCTTTTCATGTGGCCAATATGTTCCCGATCATCGGTGATAACCGGGGTAATACCAAAGGTCTGCCTATTCCGTCTTATCGCAACCAGCTCGCGTTCCTGAACCTGTTTGACCAACAATCCCCCTACGGTAACGATAACTACAATCTGGCGATTGCCGGTTATTCCGGCAGCGGCAAGTCATTTTTGATGCAATCCATTATTCGGCAAATCCTCGACAGTGGGGGACGGTGCTGGGTCTTTGATATGGGTGACTCATACAAAGGTTTGTGCACGAACGTGGGCGGTGTCTATCTGGACGCCACCGAGCTGAGGTTTAATCCGTTTGCCAATATTGTCGATATTGGTGAATCCGCAGAGAGTATCCGTAACTTACTGGTTGTGTTAGCTAACCCGTCAGGGGATATGAATGACACCCATCAGGCCATTATGCTCAAGGCCGTGCACGAAGTCTGGAAGAATAAGGGAAATGCGGCCCTGATTGATGATGTGGTGGATTACATTAAACAAGAGATTAAATCGGGGGATTACAAAGATTCCGTTACCGTGCGAGGACGGATGGAAGAGATTGTTATCTCACTGGATAAGTACACGACTGGGGGGATTTACGGGGCGTATTACAACAGTGCGAAACCCTCACTGGATGATAATGTTCGCTTCTCCGTACTGGAAATGGGGAAGTTGCAGAACAAGCCCGATTTGCTGGCGGCCATCATGTTCTCGATGATGATCTACGTTGAACAGCGCATGTATCTTGCGCCGCGTAATGAAATCAAGGCGTGCGTGATTGATGAAGCCTGGAAACTGCTGTCCAACGACAACAAACGGGCGGAATCCTTCATTGAAGATGGCTACCGAACGGCCCGTAAATACCTGGGTGCCTATATCACCATCTCACAGGGGATACAGGATTTTGACGGCGATAAGGCCAGTGGCGCGGCACAAGCGGGCTGGTCCAACTCGTCCTTTAAAATCATCATGCGCCAAGACATCGACACCTTCAAAAAGTACAACCTCATCAACGTGGGGCAATTCAATAAGCTTGAGCAGGCTCTGATTGAGCATTTTCCGCCCGCTAAAAACTCGGGTTTCAGTGCCTTTATGCTGCGTGTCGGCGGACAGTCCACTTTCCATCGTCTGATGCTAGACCCCTTAAGTCGGGCCATGTGCTCATCCAATGGCGACGACTTTGAATTCCGTGAGCGCTGTATGCGAGAAGGTATGGACATAGACAGTACGATTTATCAACTTGCGCTCAAAGAATACCCCGAAGAAATGGCGAAACTGGAAGCCTGGGGCACCGCCGTTTAACCCAACAGCATGATTAACAGGAGGCCCAATCAATGAATGCTGAAACCACCCATGATGAAATATTCCCCGACCGTAAAGTTAAACGCAGTAAACGGCGTAACCGCTGTATTCGACAGGTCGCGATAGTGGCGTTTTGTATGCTTTGTCTGAATACCGGCGTCACGTTATTGATGAATCAGTGGCTTACCCCTAAAACCGTCACCTTTGATATGAAAGGGACAATTGATAATTTCATGACCCAAATGACCGCCAAAACCCTGAGTGAAGAAACCACCAATGCATTGACCCACCGCTTTAATGAAGCCCTGATGGGAAGTCTGGAAGAGTATCAGCACAATCATCGCGTCATTGTGTTGGTCAGTTCTGCGGTGGTCAGTGGGGCGGAAGATGTCACTGAAGATATTCAGGCAGTTATCGCCACCCGAATGGCGGGAGGGCAGTAATGTTCACGCAGGGTATTAAAAAGCAAAAAAATCAAACAACTGAATGAAATAGTCGCTGTCATTAACATGAGCAGAGAAGGTGCTAAGGAGCGTTATAAGAATCTTAACACGATAATTTAATCCGCCCCCGTCGTTATCTAAAAATTACACTCTTAAGGAAATTATATGAAACGTATTATATTGTGTCTTACACTTTGTATTTCTAATTTTACTTCGGCAGAGGTTCTACAGCCTCATAATTTTGCTGCGACTGAGACTTTACCGCTTCATGATACACCAATAAAGACTATCACTCAGGGCACTGTTAAATCAGAGCCGCAGCAATTTCTAAAACATGTCGGAGAATATTTAAAAGGAACGGAGCAGGATACATTTCAACAAGAACGTCTGACTTCGCTTATTGAGAAGATATCAATCAATATTGAGATTATTCGTGATGCGACTTTACGTAATAACGAGCACTGTTTATTTGACGGAAATGCTTATTCATTGGGCGCTATTCATCAGAGTATGACGATGGCGTGCCGTAAAGATAATAATGGGATGTATTACTGGTCAAAATAAATACTCTTACCTCTCCATTCTGTTTGTCAGTTACGTAAGGAGTATTTGATGCCCGATATTGCTGATGTTGCACAAGAGTATACCGATATCCAACTTAACCAGGCGCTAACAAAAATTCGCGATCCACTGAAAACACCGAGTCTCAGTATCTGCCAACACTGCAACGCCCCTATCCCGCCAGCACGACAGGCGTTAGGTGGCGTGACAACCTGTGTGACGTGTCAGGAGAGAGTGGAGTTCACACACCGTATTGTTCTGGCGGGTTATAGCCGCCGTTAACCTATTTCTACAGGATGTTAACTCAGAATGAAACAGACCAAATCTAACCAAGGTGTTATAGTAATATTATACCCGTTGGCGTTATTAGCCCTATTAGGATTGTTATCATTAATACCACAACTGTATGACTTGCCCCTGAATGAAGAAAGTGTGTACTGGCGGAATTGGCGCATTGTTGTTCTGGCTTCCATTATACCGATGGGGTTGTATTTTGTTGGGTTGACAGATATTCGTTCATGGCAGGATAAGATTACCTATTGCCTCTTTAATTCATTTGCGTTGTATTTCCCTCCTGTTGTGTCTCTCATCTGGATTTTAATAAAGTCATTCGCTTTGCTTGAATGGCAAATTCCGCTTTATGATGAATTGGGATTGATTTTGTCTACTGGTGTTGTTATTTCATGTCTTATATTGTTTTTCATAATTAAAAAAATTTAAAGCTAACTATCGTTTTTTCTCTCTTTATTATGAGTAAATCATCATGCGTCTATTTATTACCATCACACTTCTGTGTTGTCCACTGCTCACCGGTGCCCGTGATTTAGGTAAATGGGGCGATATTTATCCGGTGCAGGAGCAGAGTTTTTTAAACCTGATACAACAACGTTTAGGGGCACTGGAGAAAAGTGGCGAAATGGCCGAACTCCAACAGAGATTCAAAGATAACGTTATCGAAAACACCCTGCGACCGCCCGCAGTGGACGGACTCAGCACCGACACACAATCGCATACACTCTGGTATGACCCCACTTTTACCGCCAATCAGGAATTAAGCGACCATAAAGGCACTGTTTTTGTCCGAAAAGGGGACAAAATCAACCCACTCGATACCCTTCCGCTTAATAGCACGCTGTATTTTCTTGATGCTGATGATCCGCGCCAGGTTGAGTGGATGAAGGCACAAAAGCCACCCACGGTAAGCTACAAGGTCATTTTGGTTAAGGGCAACATTAAAACAGCCACGGAAACGCTTAAGACGCGTATCTATTTTGACCAGGGCGGCGAACTGACCCGCCGCTTCGGCCTGACCCATGTACCTGCGACGTTAACACAGGACAACAAACGGCTGAAAATTGTCAGCGCACCGATGCTGGAGGCGCACTGATGGCCTGGCGGAAATGGTGTATTGCGGTGTTGTTCCTGTTGCCCGGACTTGCCAAAGCCGATGTGATGTGCGAGGGCCGCTTTGTTAACCCGATCACCGATATCTGCTGGGAGTGCATTTTCCCCCTGAGTATCGGCAATATTCCGATTGCAACGGGTTTGGCTGCTGATACCGAAAACCCGTCCAGCCCCATACAGATATGCCCGATGGGAATATTGTACCGCGTGGGGCTGGCTATCGGCTACTGGGAACCCTTTGCGTTGACGGATGTGACCCTTTCTCCCTACTGCATGGTAAATCTGGGTGGTTTTAATCTCAATGTCGGCAAAGTTGGCACCGGCATGGCCGGGCAAAGCGACAAGACGGCTGCGGGGGCGATGTATCACGTTCACTGGTACAAATACCCGCTCACTTACTGGCTTAACATCATTACGTCTATGGGATGTTTGCAATCAGGTGACATGGACATCGGTTATCTCTCGGAGCTGGACCCTATGTGGGACGACGATACGCTTTCTCTTATCATCAATCCGGAAGCACTGTTGTTTGGCAACCCCATTGCACAGGCGGCGTGTGCCGCTGATGCCGTGGCGGCAAGCTGGAAACCCATCAATGCGTTGTTCTGGTGTGCCGGTGCGCACGGCAGTATGTATCCCTTTACCGGCTTTGCCTCCGACGAATTCAGCCAGCAACAAACCTCAATTCTGCTCTCTGAACGCATGGCATTTAAACTGCATCGACAGGGATTGATCATGAATAGCATCGGTCAAGATAGAGCCGTGTGTTTTGAGTACCCGTCGCCCATTATCCCCAAAGACCGTTACCGCTACCAGATGGTCAATATGCATGCCGATGCCCGGATGTGTCACCCCTTTGGCCGCACGGTCATGAGCTGGGAAACCGGTCATACCACCCCCGCCAGTCGCAAAAACTTCGGCTATCTCATTTGGCGTAAACGTAATTGTGTCTTTTTATAAAAGGAACCCTCCCTTGAAATTACTTCTCAGAGTCACGCTGTTGAGCGTTGTCATTGGAGCCATGCCGGTACTGGCACAAACACAAGAAGAGAACCAGGCATTCATTGAATCTATGCGCGATAAGAATGAGGCGCTGCAAAAACAAAAGGCACCGGCATCACTTCCGTTTACCCAACCCCGGCAGGGTGCGTTTGATGAAAAGTGGATCAACTCACTGAAAAAACAGCAGCAGTCTGCGTTGTCTGGCCCTGAGAAACCCCAGCCTAAAGCCCTCTACTTTGTGTCATTTTCTATTCCGGAAACAGGACTGAAGCTGATTTTGCAGGAAGCCGCCGATGTCGGTATTCCGTCGGTCTTAAATGGCTTGATTGATGATGACTTTGCCAAAACGGCCCGCGCCGTTTTTAACCTGGTCAAAGAGGATAATCGCGGTGGCGTACAAATCGACCCAGTGCAATTTCGAACCTACAACATTACCCATGTTCCGGCACTGGTGGTGATCTGCGGGGATAAATCAGATGTTATTAGCGGCTCTATCCGGATAAAAAGCGCGCTGGAGCAAATTGTCCGCGAGGGGGATTGTCCGGAGGTAGCACGGGAATTACTGGGGGAGAAATCGCATGAAGCCACACAGTAAGTTCTTCTTTTTGCCCCTGTTGATCAGTCTGGTGTTTATGACAACCAGTGGTGCCAATGATAAGTACAAGGAGGGGGCTGATTTTGGCAAATCCATTCAAGGGCAAGGTACCAATGCGTTAAATTCCTTTAACGCCCCCAATACCTTCCCCGGATTTACCGCTACGCCGCCAGAAACCGGTTATTACGGCGGGGAAACCTCGATGTCGAATGCCGATATTCTGAATGCCGGTAACAATGCACTGAACACCTCCGAAGTGGGGAAGGTGGCGCAAGAGTCTTTATTAAACCGGCCTGACGATAAGATTTCCCTGGATGCTCCCTTTATCGACAATGGTTTTCAAATTCAGGACAAGGCCGAAATTATTACCGAGGGTAGCAATGAATTCTGTGAATCGGTGAACGTCAACAAGACTGAAATCAATACTTACCGGTGTGACCGTGCACCGGCGATAGAGGTAGCTTGCACACGAACTGCTGCGATTGACGGTGACTGGGTGGACAGTACGCAGGATGTCGATGTCATCATTGATTCCACACAGCTCAGCTTTTATGCATATGGCAGTGGCAATAACCGTGAAGATGGCGCTCGAACGACGTTTACTGTTCCGGCCAACGTTAATGGCCCGATATTGAGCGCAACGCTGACGCACAGTGGCAGTGGCTCTACCTATATGATGATGCAAATTCTGGGGACTGAGGTGAATACCAGTGATGGCACTCGTGGGTTTGCGCCCGCAGTCAGCACATTATCGACGGGGCAACAAATCCCCATCAACATGATCCTCTCTTCCAGACCGAGTGCCACGGTGAGTTTCTACAACAACAAACAAGGCCGCTTTACGATTGTGCTGAGAGTGCGCACCGGCAGTCGGGAATATAAGCCTAAAGTGGTCTGGACAGAAAGTTGTCCTTTTAACAAGGCGGAAGAGGTGCTGATCACCAGCCAATGTGTTGAAGCCGGTGGCAACAGAACCATCACGGTAGAGGGCAGACAATACCCGGTTTACAGTGACTGTTGGAAGTACAAAGACACCTACTTTTCCCAGGTGGCCGATAACGGCACATGCGATAAATACATGACAGACAGTGCCTGCACATTGTCCTCGCAAAAATGCCTCACATCCATTGGTAATATTTGTACTCAGGAACAGGTGTATTTCTCCTGTGAAACCAAAATCAGCGGTGAAGCTCAACTGTGCGCCGGTGAACTGGTCTGCAATGACGGCTCTTGTGATTTATTGAACAACGATAAATCAAACAGTTTTGGTCAGGCGGTTTCTGGCCTCGCTGCATTGGCGGCGGCTGGGGAGGACGTTGCTGCACTGAACGGCATCAACGTAACCGCGTTTACCGGTGCCCCTAAATCCTGTCGTCAGGCAGCGGCCGGCTTTAGTAACTGCTGCAAAGACAGCGGCTGGGGAGCCAGTATTGGTTTGGCCCATTGTGACAGTGAAGAAAAAGCGCTGGGCGAGGCAAAAGAGCGATTACTGACGGTATATATCGGGGACTACTGTTCCAAAAAAGTGTTGGGTGTTTGCCTGCAAAAGAAAAAAAGCTACTGCCAGTTTGACTCCAAACTTGCTCAGATTATTCAGGAGCAGGGCCGTGGCTGGCAACTTGGTATTAATTTTGGTAGTGCAGAGAGTCCTAATTGTCGGGGGATAACCATCGATGAGCTGCAACGTATCCTGTTTGATAAGGTGGATTTCAGCAACTTCTACAGTGATCTGACTGACGGGACCACCATTCCCGTGGATGCCGACATTATTTCGCGCGTCAAAGAGCAGGTTGCAGCCAGCATACAACAGCAATCCGCGAGGGGGAAATGATGCGACATTCCCTGTTAACCCTGGCGTTATGTTTTCTGATAAGCCCACTGACACTGGCGGCAGATAAACCTGATGCAGTGACTTCCACCAAAACCTATACGGATGAACCGATAGTCGGCTGGCACTGGTATAACGAACCGCAGCCTGAAGAGGAAGACGAGGTGGAAGAAAAAGCCCCCGATGTCCCCCTCTCTCAGTTACCCCCCAATGTACAAATGCGGTTACTGCAAAAACTGACCGAAACGCAACTCAATACGGCCATTCTGCATCCGTCAGCAGAAAATGTGGGTAAATTCCTGCGTTTGCAACAGTTCTGGACCAATCAGGCCAGCGCGTTCCGACAGGGGGGTAAAAAAGCGTTACTGTCCTATCCTGAGCTGGATTACAACCTGCAATACAGCCATTACAACAGTACCGTTCCGGCACAATTGGCGGCGGATAAAGCCAAGCAGGTGGAGGCCATTCGTTCACTGACGCAACAATACGGTGTGTTCTTCTTCTACCGGGGCAATGAGCCACTGGATAATCTGCTGGCCACCGTGGTGCGGGATTTTGCCCACGCACAAGGCGTCGCCATTATTCCCATCAGTATGGATGGCGCTCGCAGTTCTGCGTTCCCAGCCAGTCGTATGGACAGTGGTCAGGCGCAGAAGATGGGTGTGACCCATTTTCCGGCGCTGTTTCTGGTCAATCCCACGACGCAGGAATTTAAACCGCTGGCGTATGGCTTCATGACCCAGGACGACCTCTCCAAACAATTTCTCAATGTGGCGACTGATTTCGCGCCCGTCTCTTAAAGGAATAACGATGAAAAACGAAAAACTCCTCGAAAATGTCATGCTCTTTTTTGGGTGTGCATTGATGTGTGCCGCCGTTGCCTTTCACTTTCTGGCAAGGATGGCCATCAGCTCACGGCTACTGACTCTCTCGCTATCCGGGCAGGAAACCTTACACCTGATATCGGTGGGCGGTGCCTTGTTCCTGTTCGTTATTGGGGCAGGGTTGGTGATTGCGGGCTGGCTCTATTCGGGCATGAATGCCTGGAAAACCTTTATAACAGTGAATACCCATCGGGAGGAAAAACCGTGAAAAAAGGGATGCTTTGCCTGTTTATTACGCTGTTCTTCGGTTATAGCCTCGCTCAAGCATCAGTGCGTGACGAAATAGCCCAACTGGAGGCACATAAATCCCCCTCAATTGCCCCACAAATCGAAGACGTTCCGTCACCGATAAAAGTCCCTAAAGCGGCCAATACGATACGCCTGTCCAGTGGGGTAATGGTCAATCTGAATGATTTCAATATCGTGCTGTTTATGCAGCAGAGTTGCAGTTACTGCAAACAGTTTGACCCTGTTTTGCGCGGGGTGAGCGAATCGACCGGACTGAAGGTTTTCCCTTACACGCTGGATGGTCAGGGAGATGAGAGCTACCCGAATGCGCTGCCCGCGCCACCGGAAGTGGTGGTGAGTTTCTTTCAGGAGTTACCGGTGGCCACCCCCACAGCGTTTTTGGTGAATGTGCATACCATGCAGACCTACCCACTGTTTCAGGGTGTGATGACGCCAGAGCAGGTCATGGCCCGCTTAGATGAAGTTCTGGTTATCTCTCAACGACCACAATAGCGTCATACCGTTGTCAGTCTTATTGTATTAATGCCCCGAAAATACCTCTTTTATCGTACTCAATGAATTCCATATTGCCATGGAAAGGAATTAAATATGTTTTCATGTAAACAGAAGTCTATTTCTTTAGAACAGTTGAAAGAAAATAGAGAAAAACAGATTAAGTCGTTAGATGGAAATTTGGATTTTCCAACAAAGCTTTTATTTACGGGTGTCGCTTTTTTTGTTATGTACTTAATGAGTGATTATGTTTTAAAAACGCTGTTTGATACATTAACCCGCGTTGATGGATTTGACACCAGAGTCCAGTTTGTTCTGAATATGGTGATGTATATTATGCCATGGTTTTTTGGGTTCATCAGCGTTGGGCTCATGAGTGTCGCCGCATTCATTGCCTCGGTTGAAATTGGGTATTCTGCTTTCGTATTTTATCGTTTTAATAAGAGAATAAAAAAACGTCAGCAGGAAGAAAAAAATACAAATGAACCTCAGCAAACGCAGCCTCATCATATTCAATATAAAGAGGGAGTGTCTGTTTCGGTACTGGATTTACATCATAAGGCATCTGCTCTTGCGGAACATGCTAATACAGACTACTGGGAATTTCTGATGTGTGCCTTTGGTGAAGAAGCCCATGCCCGTGGCTTTATTGCCCTGACGATTGATGAGTACCAACAGCAGATTGTGACCTGGGAAATTGAAGACTTGGATGCTCAGGATAAATCACATCTGGGCTGTACAGTTATTAAAGCCCGGCAGAAGATCTTCTCCCCGACAATAGCGCCGGATATTGTAGACCGCATTGTGACCACGGGAACTGAGGATGGATATAACACTTACTGGGCTAACATTATTTTGAACGCACTTGAAAAAGAAGGTTTGGTGGTTGTTAAAACCACCAAGACAGAACTTCCCAATAACGGATAGTCGTTATTTTTATTCCCCCCCTCCCTATTGATGGTTTAAATTTTATTAAAGGACGTATTCGCATGTTTAATTTTAAAAGGAAATCACTTTCGTTATCTCAATTAAAAAGGAAAAAACGGGATATCAATAAAGCCATTGAAATAACCCATGTGTTTAGCCTGAAAATTCTTTTTATTGCCATCGCTTTTATTATTGCCTCCATAGGCATTAAAATATCCTATAACGTGGAATTTCTGGCTTTAATCAATAATCAAGAAATGACGCATCGGGATGTCATCAATATTCTGTATGTCACTTCACCCATATTTCACCTTATGGGGTTAGGACTCGCTTCATCGGCG
Source organism: Yersinia sp. 2553 StPb PI (assembly GCF_052217105.1). Classification (NCBI taxonomy): domain Bacteria; kingdom Pseudomonadati; phylum Pseudomonadota; class Gammaproteobacteria; order Enterobacterales; family Yersiniaceae; genus Yersinia; species Yersinia sp. 2553 StPb PI. The sequence continues at coordinate 72,826 of NZ_JAZGPX010000001.1, forward strand.
ACCATTTTGTGGGTGAGCAATATTTACGCTTATCATTCTTTACGAAAAATCACCCAAACCATTGAAACCCGCGCTGTACGAGAGGAAATACAACATGCGGAATAAGTCACTCTTGTTTGGCTCAATACTCCTTATCGCCTCACCACTCCATGCCGATGTGAATAATGACCTCAATAACTTCTTCAATAAGCTGGGCTTTGAGGGCAATGCCACGGCGGCGCAGGTCTGGCAAGGGCAGGCCGCAGGTTATGCGACCGGTGGCTCATTGTATTTGCGCAGCAACGTGAAACAAATCCAGATGATATCCATGACCGTTCCCAGCATTAACGCCGGTTGCGGCGGCATCGATGCCTATCTTGGCGCATTCTCTCACATCAACAGTGAACAACTGGAGCGGTTCGCCAAACAGATTATGGCCAATGCCGCCGGATACCTTTTTGATTTAGCGTTGCAAACCGCTGTACCTGGCATGAAGCAAGCCAAGGATTTTGTGCAGAAACTGGCGACCGATGTGAACAGCATGAACATGTCGTCGTGTCAGGCAGCACAAGGCATTATCGGGGGGCTGTGGCCCAAAACACAGTTAGGTTCTGAGAAGATTTGTCAGGATATTGCCGGTGAATCCAACATCTTCAGTGACTGGGCCGCGTCACGTCAGGGCTGCACGGTTGGCGGACAACTCAGTGGTATTTTGAGCAATGCCCCGGAGCAGTACAAAGACCAAATCGTTACCAACAAAAATCTGATGTGGGACGCGCTCAGTAAGAATGCCATGTTCAGTGGCAATCAGCAGTTGAAAGAGTTTGCGATGAGTATCACCGGCACACTGATATTTGATAATGATGGCAAAGTGATCCCTTTGCTGTCACTGGCCGACAATCAGGACATCATTAAAGCCCTGATGCACGGCGGGCAGGCCAAAGTCTACGCCTGCAACAGTGATGCGTGTTTAAGCCCGACCCTCTCAACCATGACCATCAGTGCCAGTAACGGCTTGGATAAGCGCGTGCAGACTATGATTGACGGCATTTATAACAAGTTGAGCAGTGATGAACCCTTATCCGATGCGGAGAAAGGCTTTATCGAAAGCACCTCGGTTCCCATCCTAAAATACCTGGTTGATCCGCAGATGGCCGGTATTGGTCCTAACATGCTGTCCAGCCTGTCCGAATATGTCGCCTATGACATTTTGCTTCAGTATCTGAAAGAAGTGTTGCAACAGGCCCGGATGATGGTCGCAGCCAAGAACTTCCCCGAAGAAACCGCCAAGAACCTGAAAGACAGCATGGATATCGCTGGCCGTCAGCTTAATTCTTTACAGGGTGCGGTACAGGTGAAATCCAATGCGTTGATGGAGCTTGACCGGCAGATGAGTTATTTACGCCAACAAGTGTCCAGTCAGTTACTTGAACGCTATCAGCAAAACTATGGCTACGAGGGGAAATAATGGACGTTCAGACGGTTTATGTCCTGGCATCCGGGGACTACTTTCAGGCGGCATTTAATGGAGTTGCGGCCCTTATCGGTTCCAGTTCGTGGGACTCGATGTTCCGCATCGTGCTTTTTGTTGCGGCGTTCGTCTTCTATTTCACCTACATCCAAACGCATGACCCTCTGGAATTTATCAAGTTTATTGCGGTGTTTGTGATTGTCAGCAGTCTATTGCTCATTCCGAAAGCCACGGTACAGATTATTGACCGGAGCGACCCCGCGAGTGTGTATGTGGTAGACAATGTGCCCGTTGGCCTGGCGGTGCCTGCGCGGATCATTACCTCGATTGGCACAGACATGACGGAGCTGTATGAGCTTATTTTCCGCACTCCGGATTCCGCCACCTACAGCAAAACTGGCATGTTGTTTGGTGCCACGCTGGTTCAGCGGGCCAATGATGTTTTCCTGCAAAACGGGGAGCTGGCTAACTTATTCGGTGAGTACGTCAAAAACTGTGTGATTGGCGACATGATGCTCAACCATAAATACAGTATGCAGGATTTGATGAATTCAACCGACCCTTACACGCTGATTTTCTCGCAACCCAGCCCGTTGCGGGGCGTGATGGTGCCGCGCGGAAGCACTTTAGCCTCAGCCGGATTTCATACCTGTCAGGCGCTGGCCAGAAATGTTCTGCAACCGACATTACAGGCAGACACCACCAATGGCGGAGCAACATGGGTGCATTATGTGAGCCGTTTTTTTGGCAAGAAACCGGACGCCAATGTGTTGTTCGCCAACCTGGTGGGTGAAAGTTATGACTTTTATTATGCCGGTGGGAAGTCTGCCAGCGAAGTGATGCGTAAAAACGTGACCATGAGTGCGTTGCGGTCGGGCATTGCTGGCACAGCGTCGCGTAATGGGGATACGGCCAGTCTGGTGAATATGGCCTCGGAGTCGTCTTACAGCAAAATGCGCATGAGCTGGGCGGCGTCCAGTAGTATCAGCATGACTTTTTTACCGGTGATGCACACCGTGCTGATGGCGATGTTGATTGGCATGTTCCCGCTGATGATATTGCTGGCGTCTATTCATACTTTGACGGTCGGCATTTTGAAAGGGTTTGTCTTTACGCTGGTCTATCTGCAAGCCTGGCCTCCGCTGTACGCCATTTTGAATTATGCCATGACGTTCTACCTGAAGGGCAAAGCGAGTGGGATGAACATTACTCTGGCTAATGTGGCCTCCGTTCAGCAGATGCACAGTGATGTTGCCACCATGTCAGGGTGGCTGGCCAATTCTATCCCGTTTCTCGCCGGGGCCATTGTGTTTGGCTTGTGGAAAGGGGTCTCTCAGGCGGGCAGTTATTTGGGGACCGCAACCAACAGTTCAACCAGTGCATCAGCATCCAATGCCACCGACGGCACCTGGGCGTTTAATAACATGCAGATGAATAACGCCAGCGGCCAAAAGTGGGATACGAACTTCTCTCACCGTGATGGACAAATGACATCACAGCACGCCAGTGGGGCGACCTCAACTCGAACGGGCAGCGGTCAGACGGTCTATGACTCGTCAACCGGGATGTCTAAATTGCCGGTGCATGTTGGTGGTGCAAGAATGTTAAGCAGTTCCTTGCAGTCACAAGCCCGTGAGAGTGAAGTTCAGGCACAAAGTGCACTTAGTGGTTATAACAGCAGTGTGACCAGTGGTTGGAATCAACTCTCACAGTTTGCATCACAAAAGGGTAATAGTGATTCATTAATTGCCGGTTCTGACAACGCTACGGCAACATCACAAACCAAGGCCGCTCATCAAATGCAGTCTGCGGTGAAAAACTACGCAAGTTCAAACAATATTAGTGAGTCTGAAGCCTACAACCAATTGATGGATAAAGCGTCAAGAGGAACATCTGCATTGGGCTTTACCGCAGGTGCAAGAGCTGAAGCTGGTCTTCAGGTGTTGGGAAGTGGGGCTAAAGTCTATGGTGACTTGCATACAAATCAAGATGTCACAGGCACTTCAGGTTCCTCACATGGAACGCAACAAAGTAGTCAGCGCTCGACTGATTATAAAAATGATACCAGCAGTCAGGCAGCAAAAGACTTTAAAGAGGGTATGGATGTATTGACAAGTAGTCGCGTGACCAACTCTGCCAGTCATACAGATAACACTTCCAGTTCCCGATTGGATCAATATGGCGCCACACTCAGTGAGTCTCAGAGTCAGTACCAGCAATATACTGATGGCATGACGCGTAGCCATGAGTACAGTGAGATGGCTTCTAAAGTTGAAAGTATGAGCAGCCAGATTGATAGCAACTTTGACCAGCAATTTGCGAATTTTGTGACGGAGAAGTCACCACAAAATGCTCATGCAATTTTAACCGATACCTCATCACCAGAGGTGGCTGCACAACGTGATAAGTTGGCCAGTGAATTTGTTAGTGAACGATTGATGCCTCAGATCGAAGCTGCTTATCAGTCAGGTCGGGGGGGGATCGGTAATGATATGCAGTCAGCAGGTCTTCCGGCTGGAAATGTGCAAGATAATTTCGCTGCCAATAAAGGCAACATTGACGACGAAAGCCAGAGAGCAGCTATCAGGAATGATGTTGATAGTCGTGTTTCTGATAAGAATGAGGAGAGCCTGGATAGGGTGGTAAAAAACAGTCAGGAAATTAGCGCTCAAAAATCGAACGTTAGTAAATCTTATGATAACCTACAAGAAAACCATACAAAGGCTAGTGATTATCACGAAAAAGGGTTGAAGGAAGAGAGGGAAGAACAAGATTTTTGGGACTTGAGCACTATTCCTGGTGTGAAAGGCAATGATAAGTTTAATAATAAAGGAGGTGGTGATGAGGAAAAGTAAACTTATGCTTAACATTCGGGAATTAATATTAACTTTATTATATATTATTCCTGGCTCTACCTTTGTTTATATTTCTTTAGTGTATAGTATATCTACTCGAAATGTTGGTGTAATATGGATACCATTAGTCCTGCTAATAATTAGCTTGTTGTTTTTGTTATCTTTCATTTCTTTTAAGAAAAAGCTATCCAATTCAGTGGTGGCGAGTGATATTGAGAAGATAACAATTTTCACAATACGAAAGCCATTTTTCATATGGTTTTCTTTTGCACTCGCTGGTTTGTTTTTATCAATGCTTGTATATATTAAAAGTACAAAGCATCCTTTTGACATTGAAATGATATATATCCTTTTTAGTGTATTTTCTTATGTTTCTTTTGTAGGTGTGGTTATAAGTGGGTTGGTCTTTCTAGTGAAAGTTGGAAAGGTATTCCCTTGCAAAAACTCGCATCACAATGATGTGCGAAACACTGTATATTCTCACCCTATTTCTTCCAGCGAAGTGTCAGGTGTTGTCGGTGCTACAAATATGCTAAATTTTGAAAGTAATATACTTTCGCATGATAATAATATGGCCGTGAATCCAGCGAATGGTTTACCTATGGCAAACAGTACAACGGATATTCATGGGAATTTGTATGGCTTCAGTTCACATGGTCATTCTCATATAGATATAAATCCAGCAAGTGGTCTGTCTATGGCTAATAGTTCTATTGATGTTCATGGTAACGTTTATGGCTCATCGATGAGTCATGATTTTGTACATCATAACCATCATCATGACATTCATTCAAGTCATGATATTCACTCACATTATGACCACTATAATAGTCATTCGTAATCGAATCAGTTTAAGGGATAAATTGCGTCAAAAGTGAAATTTGTTAATTGTTTAAAATTAAAAATGGATATAGGGATAAAAATGGAAATTATTAATAAACGTCTTTTTTCTGCTGTTGTTTTGAGTTCAGTATTCATCCTTTCTGGTTGCGGTGCCATGAGTACTGCCGTTAAAAAAAGAAACCTCGACGTAAAAACACAAGTCAGTGAAACGATCTGGCTTGAGCCATCTAGCGAAAAAACAGTGTATGTCCAAGTCAAAAATACCTCAGATAAGGATATGAGCGGGCTGGCAGGGCAAGTCACTCAGGAAATCCAGTCTAAAGGTTATACCGTGGTTTCATCTCCCGATACAGCGTATTACTGGGTACAGGCCAATGTGCTTAAAGCCGATAAAATGGATTTGCGCACCGCTAACGGTTTCCTGAGCCAAGGCTATGAAGGCGCGGCGATGGGGGCCGCATTAGGTGCGGGTATCACGGCATATAATTCCAGCTCCGCAGGCGCTACCTTGGGTGTGGGCTTAGCCGCAGGGCTGATTGGGTTGGCCGCTGATGCGATGGTCGAAGATGTTAATTACACCATGATAACTGATTTGCAAATATCGGAACGGAGTAAAGAGAAGAACGCAGTGACGACCGATAACGTTGCTGCCTTACGCCAGGGAACATCCGGTGTGAAAATTCAGACCAGCACCGAAACCGGCGATCGTCATAAATATCAGACTCGCGTTGTTTCTAATGCCAATAAAGTTAATTTGAAGTATGAAGAAGCCAAACCGGTTCTTGAAGCTCAGTTGGCAAAATCGATAGCCAATATTCTCTGATATAAGCCACGTTGTAGAGTACCCCATTTTCATATGCACACGATTTATTAGTCGTGTGCATAATCAATCTGACACTATCTTAATAAGCTAACGCACTGCGTTTGTTTGCATAGAACAGTTCCAATAATGAATGATTGAAACCGTTCTATGTGCTGTACTTTCAAGCTCTATTACTTATAACATTTCATTGAATAAAAAGGTATGTCTATGAACAATACATCACAACATGTACTCGGTGCCAATTCAGTAAATAAAAGCGCTGAATCCCAGTTGCCAAATAACATTAATGATAATAATCGCTGTAAATCATCTCCATCTGTTATGCGTAAAATAACCAGAGCGAGTATATCAATAATAAATGCCGTCTTTATTTTGATAATGACTTTATTTAACATTGTGGGTTGGCTTGCTGTTGCCATTCCTATTATTGCGTTCTGGGTTTTTGTTGCTTGTTACGATAATAGTGTCGTCATTAATCGTGAATTTATCACCAACCTTGTCCATCTATCGTCTACTATCTCCGTCTTGGTTCTGTTTGCTTATATCGCGTTGGTATGGGGGTTTAAACGTAAAGTTCCATTTGTCTATGAGTGAATGTGCGGTTGATTAAGTCAGTATGACTGATAATTCTTCATTATTGTTATTAACTCTCTACAGGTAATATTCAATGACCTCTTCCAGTAAGCATATTACACAGGGAGGCCAGGTATTCAGCTATATGCTGGGTATGTTTATGCAGGTCAATAAACGTATCTCCTTCTGGCTTATTCTCTGCTTTGCGATATTTATGCCCGCTATTTTTTATTTTCGCTTACCTAATCAGGAAATTATAAACGGTGGGAAGTATTGGTGGTTATATCTGACCCATAAAAGTGAAGGGGCCATGTACCGCGTTCCACCGGTGTATGACATCCATTACAACGATATGGTGCTGAAGTTCACCTCTGAAAATATCCTGAAAGACCCTTATATGACCTATGCCGGTCAAATGGTGTTGCAGGAATTGGGGCTGGCGGCATTCTGGACGTCAGTCATCGTATTGTTCCTGGCCTATCTGGTCTACCGCTTCCTGCACCGGCTCGGTGAACGACAGGCGCAAGATGAACTGATTGGCGGAAGAAACCTGACCGACGATGTGAAAGCCGTCGCGGCCCTGATGCGTAAGCGGAATGATGCCTCCGAAATCTATATCGATGACTTACCGCTGAAAAAGGACAGCGAAGTCGCTAACATCGCCATGCTGGGTTCACCGAGTACCGGTAAGACCAATGCGATCAACAAGATTATCAAGCAGGCACGTCAACGTGGCGATATGGTCATTATTTACGACAAGGCGGGGACCTATACCGAGAAGCATTACAACGAAAACACCGACAAGATACTGAATTCCATGGACAGCCGGTGTGAGAACTGGGACCTGTGGACCGAGTGCCGTTCAATCCCTGAGTTCGACAGCATGTCCAGCACGCTTATCCCCATGAGTGCCAAAGAAGACCCATTCTGGCAAGGTTCTGCCCGGACTATCTTTACCGGTGTGGGCTATCAAATGGGAAAAGACCCCAAGCGTAGCTATAACAAACTGTTGCGTACCTTGCTCGCCATCAACCTGAAAGACCTCCGTGAATTTTTATCCGGTACTGAGGCCGCATCCTTGATGGAGGAAAAGGTCGAAAAAACCGCCATATCTATTCGTAGCGTGTTAACCAACTATGTCAAGGCACTGCGCTATTTGCAGGGGATTGAAAAAAATGGGAAAAAGCCGTTTACCATCCGGGAATGGATGAAAGGCGTCAATGACAGTGGCCGCAACGGTATTTTGTTTATCACCAGTCATGATGAGTATCATGAATCTGTTAAGCCCCTGGTTTCTGTCTGGCTGGCCATCGCGGCCAAAAATCTGATGTCCATGACGCCCAACCTTAACCGTCGAGTCTGGTTTATTTACGACGAACTGATTTCCCTGCACAAACTTGCTGAGTTGCCGGATGTGTTGGCTCAGGCCCGTAAGTTTGGCGGTTGCTTTACGCTGGGTTTCCAGAATAAATCCCAGTTGGATTACACCTATGGTGTGGACTATGCCAACGCCATGTTTGACCTGATCAATACCCGTTTCTTCTTCCGCTCGCCCAGTGAGCATGAAGCGACCTTCGCGATGAAAGAATTGGGTCAGCGTCGGGCCAAAATCTTTAGCGAGCAATACAGCTACGGGGCCGATACCGTCAGGGATGGGGTGTCATTCAGCAAGTCGGAAGAAGACGTGTATCTGGTCAACTATTCCGATATCCAGTCATTACCCAATCTGAGTTGTTACATCACCCTGCCGGGTGAATATCCGGTGGTCAAAATGGCCATGCGTTACGAAAAACTCAAAAACTACGCCCCCTCATTATTACCTCGTGATATGGACATCAGTCTCGATGCCGAAATCGAGGAACAACTTGAGCAACGGGAGCTTGAAGATCCGGGTCTAACGCGTTTGCTGGCGGGGGTCGGACTTATCCCTGCGGATAACCTGTCAGGCACAAGCCCCGCCCCGTCAGACAACCAGACAGGAGCCGATCCCCTTTCTTCGGTGAAGAGTCTCTCTACGCCAATAAATCCACAGTCAACATCAGGCAATACCGCACCGGCCGTGACAACCGCAACGGCTACGACTGGGGCGGCATCAGCGGCGGCTTCAGTTGCCGGTAGGGAACAGGAGATCCCCGGATTTGAGTACGTGGACAAAAACACCGGCGAGCTGGTCCGTGAAGGTGACGACGCCTATCACGACATGCACGAAGCTTACGAGCAGTCGATGTATGGCTTGCAGGCCGATGAAAAAAACATTCTGGTTCACCGTAACGATGATTCACCGGAAGTGGGAGATCGTTGGTAATGCTGACTATTGCACCGATAGCGGCAGGAGCCGCCCAATATTATACCGATTCCGATAACTACTATTTTCTGGGGTCGATGGATTCACGTTGGTTAGGTGAAGGATCTGAAACCTTGGGATTATCAGGGCGTGTGGAGGAGGTGGCGTTTGCTGAGATGTTAGCCGGCCGTTTGCCTAATGGTGACAGCCTGGAACGCATGGAGAACGGTAAGAATGTTCACCGTCAGGGCTATGATTTGACATTATCCGCCCCGAAAAGTGTGTCTATATTAGGTATTGTTGGTGGCGACAGTCGGATGATTGAGGCGCATAACGCCGCAGTATCCGCCGTCGCCATAGAGATTGAAGGTTTGATTTCAACCCGCGTCATGGAAGAGGGGCAATCCCAAACTGTCCTCACCGGCGCAATGGTTGCCGCAGCCATTAATCACGATACGTCCCGCGAACTAGACCCCCAGTTACACACACACTTACTCGTCATGAATGCTACTGAGCATGAAGGCGAGTGGCGAACACTGTCCAGTGATACCGTCAACAAATCCGGTTTCATCGAAATGGTTTACGCCAATCAAATTGCCCTGGGGCAGATTTACCGCCATGAACTCCGCCAACAGATCGAGGCCATGGGATTTGAAACGGTTGAAACCGGTAAACATGGCCTGTGGGAAATCAAGGACGTACCTGTCCAACCGTTCTCGACGCGAACTCAGCAGATCCAAGAGGCCGTCGGCCCTGATGCCTCATTAAAGTCCCGCGATGTCGCGGCACTCGATACCCGACAGGTCAAGCAGAACCCCGATAAGGAGGAGTTACTAACCGAGTGGTTTGACCGTCTGGATAAAGCCGGTTTTGATATGGGTGCTTTCCAGCGACAGGCAACTGAGCGGCAGCAGGCGAAAGACATTAACAACCCCGTTCAAGCCGTCGCCCCCTCACCCGATATGGCACTGGCGGTCAATCAGGCCATTTCACATCTGAGTGATAACAAGACTCAATTTACCTATTCAGAGGTGTTGAGCAAGACACTGGGGGGTATAAGTGCTCAGGCCGGCAGTTTCCAGCAGGCGAGAGCCGCCATCGAGGTGGCCATCAATTCGCAACAACTTATTCCCCTTGATCGTGAAAAAGGTACCTTCACTTCTGCTATTCATTTGCTGGATGAGCTAAGTGTGCAGCAGCTGGCGGGGCGTATCCAGTCGGAAAACCGCACCGTGGCGTTTAGTGCGCCGGAACAGCGCCCACAAGGCGTGATGGGGCAAATTGCCGATGTCATGCCGAATCTCGCGATTATCAGCGGCAGTGGTGGCGCGACCGTTCAGCGAGAGCGGGTGATAGACGCGGTGAATATGGCCAGCGGACAGGGGCGGATTGTCACTGTGCTGGCGACCGACAAGTCCGGGCAAGATTTTCTGGAGCAGGACGGTACGTTGTCCGGGCGCGTGATTGACCGTCGCGCCGTTGCTGAAGGTGTTCAGTTACCCACGAACAGTACATTGGTTGTCGCCAGTGCGGAGAAACTGTCGGTGAAAGAGACATTGCACCTGTTAGATCATGCGCAACGCCACAGCGTCCAGGTTCTGTTTATGGATACGCAGGGGCGCAAAGGCACCGGTAACGCACTGGCGACACTCGAAGATGCCGGAGTCGCACGATTCAAAGCGGCTAATGAAACGCCGGTCACGGTGGACATTATCAGTCAGGGTGATAAGCGTCAGCGTTATGACGCACTGGCACAGAAATATGCGGAACTTACATCGTCCTCAGTTCCGGTCATCGTTCAGGTTTCCGGTCCGCGTGAACAACAACTGTTAACACAGACCATTCGTCAAACATTGCAGACACACGGCGAGTTAAAAGCCGAGAGTGTCTCCGTGCAGAGTCTGGTACCGGTGTGGCAGGACAGTAAAAGTCGCAGCCAGATGGACGATTATCGTGCTGGGATGGTGCTGGAGCGATGGCACGCAGAAGAACGTAAGTTGGAGCGCTATACCATCGACACGGTGGCAGACCAGACCCGTAAACTGGTGTTGCGAGACAGCGACGGTAATAAGAGCGTGATGCCGGTCGGTCAGCTTAACAGTGAATGGCGATTGTATCAGTCTCGCGCTATCGAGGTCGCCGTCGGTGAGCGGCTTCGGTGGTTATCTAAGCAGGAGGGGATTAATTCGCGTGACACTGTCACGGTAACAGCATTTAAAAATGACACTCTGCATGTTGAGCATAATGGCAAAGCGCGAAAAATCCCATTCGGTGACGGTATCAAGGCGACCTATGGCTATGTGACGGCACCGGGGAGTCAGGTGCAGGAAAAGGGCGTGGTACTGGCCGCCGTGGCAGGACGTGATACGAATGCGACCCAACTGAATACGCTGGCGCGTGGGGGGGATACCGTTTTGCTGTATACGCCCTTGAGCGAAAACGAAGCACAGGTGCGGTTGTCCGGTTCGCCGCTTTACCGTACCGCCTTGTCACAGGTCAATCCAGACAGCCAGCCGTTACCGGTCGCACTGGATCAGGCGCGCGATAATCTGATGTCGGTGGCGGAAAAATCCGTGCGCCAGGCGATTAATGTGACACAAGGCAGTGAAGTGACCTTTGCCCGCATGTCGGTGATGGCCACGGCCCTGCCGATGCACGCCTCCATGACACCGGCACGCGTCAACACCGAAATCGATCGCCAAATTAAATCCGGTGAACTGTTACCGGTTGATACCCCGAACGGTAAAGCGCGCCAACTCTATGTGACCGCCGCCAGTTATGCGATGGAAAAGCAGATCCTGCACACGATTTTAGAGGGTAAAAACAGTGTTGCCCCCCTGATGCCAGAGGCAGACCCGACGTTGTTTGCCGGATTGACTGCCGGTCAACAGGCTGGCAGCCGCCTGATATTGGAAAGCCCGGATCGGTTTGTCGGTATTCAGGGGTATGCCGGCGTGGGGAAAACCACCCAATTCAAGGCCGTCCTGGCGGCTATCAATACATTGCCTGACGCGCAACGACCGGAGGTTATCGGTCTGGCACCGACACACCGTGCGGTCGGTGAAATGGTATCGGTCGGCGTCAAGGCCCAAACCATTGCGTCATTTTTGATGGATACCGAACGGCGAACGCAAAGCGGCGAAACGTTGGATTTTTCGCGCACGCTGTTTTTGGTGGATGAAAGCTCGATGATTGGCAACCGTGACATGAGCGATACGTTGAGCAGGATCGCCGCCGCAGGCGGTCGGGCAGTCATGAGTGGTGATGAGAAGCAGTTATTGTCGGTAGAAAATGGTGCACCGTTCTCTCTGATGCAGCAACGCAGTGCGCTGGATGTGGCCATCATGAAAGACATTGTTCGCCAGTCGCCAGAATTGCGACCGGCGGTGGAAGCCATCATTGAGCGCCAGATAGCCCCAGCACTCAACGTCATTGAGTCTGTCACCCCTGGTCAGGTTCCCCGCGAGGACGGTGTTATCCCACCTAAATCGTCCGTAGAAGAATATCAACAAACCCCGAAGGATAAAGCGGGAAAAGGGGATTTGGTGATTGATGCCATTGTGCGTGATTACACCGGACGCATCGACACAGCCCGCGCACAAACCCTCATTGTCACGCAAACCAATGACGACAAACGCGCTGTGAATCAGGGTATCCACGATACCTTGAAAGAGCTGGGGAAACTGGGGGAGGCAACGGTCAGTATTGCGGTATTTGACCGTGAAAAAACACATGTGGATGCCCTTAAGTCTGTCTCAGGGATGGCGAAGTTTAACGGAGGGACAGTCCTCATCAATAAAGAGTATTACACCCTTACAGTCGGAAAAGAGGGGAAACAGCAAGGGGTGGTGACGCTTATCGATACCGAAGGGCAACCGCGCCTTTTATCGGCCTTTGAGAGCAGCGTCAGGGATGTGGCCATTTTTAAATCGCGGGAAATTGAGTTGTCTGTCGGGGATAAGGTCAGCTTCAGCCAGAACGATAAAGAGCGGGATCGCGATGCGAATACACGCTGGACGGTGAGTGCTATTGCCGATAATCAGGACATTACGTTGACCCATAACGGGAAAAGTCGGGTGATTAATCCATCAACGGACCCCGCTGACCGTCATCTCGACTACGCCTATGCAGGCACGGCGCACAAGGCTCAGGGGGCCAGTGAACAGTTTGTTATCGTGCTGGCCGGTGTGACCGCAACGCGAAAATATCTGGCCAGCCACAGCGATGCTTATGTTGCTTTGTCTCGTATGAAGTCACATGTACAGGTGTATACCGATAATCTCATCAAATGGTCAGAAGCAGTGGGTCGCGCCGGCAGCAGAAAGACGGCTCATGACGTATTACATGCCAGCGATGACCGCCAGGCGGATACCGGCAACCGACTTTGGGAGCAGGCCCGACCGTTGGCAGATAATGGTTTGGGACGTGCGTTGCTGCGAGACAGTGGACTGAGTGAACAGGGAGAGGCTCGGTTTATCAGTGGCAGCAAAAAATACCCGTCACCGCATGTGGCATGGCCCGCTTACGATGCCAATGGCCGTCAGAGTGGCGTCTGGCTGGATGAAGTGCGCCTGAATGATGACGGCTACCTGCAAGGATTGGCGGGGAAAGGGCGCTTGCTGGGGAGTGAGAGCAGCAGTTTTGTGGTACTCCAACAGAGCCAGAATGGTGAAACACAGCTGGTAAAAGAGGTGGATAGCGCGATGGCTATCGCCCGCGCCTCACCCGACAGTGGTGTGGTGATACAGATAGGGGAAGCCCCACCGGCTTACCGTGTTGAAGCCGTCACCCAGGGCAGCCTCCCTGTTACGTCACCCGAAAATCCCCCTAGCGCACCGCAAGCTGACGCGCCACTGAGCCTGAAAACACCGGAAGAGCAGGCGCGAGAGCAGGCCGAAAAAGCCGAAATAGACCGCCAACGAGCGATGCCTCTTGGGGCAGAAAAAACGACGCTCTCACCGGAGACGATGGAGGCCGAAAAACAGATGGCCCGTGAGATACAACAGGAAAAACACGTGGGAACACAACATCAACAACAGCACACGGAGCAGGAAACACATCTTGAGCGTCAGCATAATCAACAACAGGCGTTACAACAGATGGAGCGGGAGATCGTCAAAGAGAAAATCTTGGGAGAATCATGATGAAAAGACTTTCGGTCATCACTGTGCCTTTCATTTTATTATGCAGCTCACTGGCGAATGCCGGGGTACAGGTGGGTTTTTCACCGGATGGAGGCGCTGAACCGTTGGTATTGAACACATTAAGCCAGGCAACAGTATCGATTGACCTCGCCGCGTATGCATTCACCAGTAAACAGGTGGCCACTGTGTTACTGGCGGCAAAACGGCGCGGGGTCAGTGTCCGGGTATTGGCGGATAAACAGTCAGCAAGTGATCGCTACAGTGCCGTCACGTTTTTGGCCAATCAAGGTGTGTCGGTTCGTCTGAACGGTCGCTATGCGATCCAGCATTCCAAATTCGCGCTCATTGACGGTGAGACCGTGCAAACCGGTTCCCTGAACTACACGCATTCAGCATTTACGCGCAATGCCGAGAATGTCGTCGTGATACGCGGTGAGAGTGCTGTTAACCAAGTATATCAGCAGGAATTTGAACGTTTATGGGCTGAAGGAGAGCCGCTTAACGCGAATTATTGACCCTTTTAATTCTCAGTTATCCGCTATTTGTGCGCCAACATGAGCAGCGGATCACGATCATTTACTGCCAACTGTCAGAAATTGTAGTAATCTTTGCCTAATTGATCCTTATTAGATCCTTGGGGAGGCAGAGATGTCACAGGTCAATGTAGTTACTTCCTCATCGAAAACGAAGCGTAATTACCGTAAAGGTAATCCCATGTCAGATACTGAAAAACAGTTGGCTGCCGTGGCCCGGAAGCGTGTAACGCATAAAGAAGTAAGTGTATTTATTCGGAATCCGCTAAAAGAGACGCTACTCGAATTTTGTACAGAAGAAGGTTTGACTCAAGGACAGATGATCGAACGTTTGATAGAAAGTGAGTTAGCGCGCAGAGTTCATGAAAGGTAAACCGTTTACTTTCTTGATGAAACGAGCTTTGGGTGTTAGATTACGAATAGTTTAATGGCTGGCCACACCGTAAGTGGCAGGGACAGAAAACGTTGAGGAAATCCTCCGGATTCTGAAAAGCAAAAACCCCGATAATCTTCTCTAACTTGGCGGTCGGAAAGATTAACGGGGCCCACTAAAACTGTATAGAAGCGTTGCTCTATGCAGGGAGTATAGAATTGTGCCAAAAATAATTCAACTCCTTCCGTGCAACATAAGCACGGGTAGGTTTGGCTAATACTGCCCCTTCTCAGAACTTTGCTGAGATATCAAACATATCCCGTCGTGGTGAATCAAACTCTCTGCGCAAAGGGACATCAAAAATTCATCGGCGCTACACGCCTACACTGACTTGCACTGTGCCTCGCGGCATGGCGTCAAGGGTCGTTGCACGTCTCAGTAGTCACAACTGGCACCGTAACCACGAACTGATCGAACTGCGTCGTCAGGGCTATGTGCCGTATACCAAACGTAACGATCCGCACTTTTTGCCAAAGCCCATGCGTATCTCCGCACGGTCGGAAAGCTGTGAGGCGATGACTGCGCTCTCAATGGCACTGGCGGCGAATTGTGATTACAACCCAGACAGTGACTATCCGTTCGAGATCATGGCCCCGTTTGAGCAAATTGCGGCCTCGATGGGGATGTTGCATGTTTATGATAACGGCCGCAAAGCTTACGACAGTCCTTTGCATGCGTTATCTGTGCAAGAACAACTGGGCTACGTGATAGCGCTTCACGGTAAAGATACTGACAGTGGCCAGAATAAGCCGCTGCGGTTATGGCTGACTGAAAAGTTCTTCATTTCAAGAGGCATTGCCGTTGAAGAAATCCGTCATTGGCTTGGCCAGTTCAAAACATGGGCGATAAAAAACGGTTTAACTGAAAGCTTGCGCAAGAAATATGAACGGCACCTGCTACGTGTTGAGAATATGGGTATTGATCTGAAAGACAAACCCTCCTTACGGAATCGTTTAAAACAAATCAAACGTTGGGTTGTTAGCCCGGACTTGGCAAAAGAGAAGCAAGAGAAAGTGGCTATTTTGGAAGGTAGACTGGCTGAAATCGACAGTGAGAATACCCAGCGTCTCGATCTTATTCTCGATGAGACACAGCAAAAGATACGCAGTCTGGCCAAGGCGAAGCATAAACGCCAAAATCCGTATTATCAGGCGTATGTCAAATGGTCAACCAGTGGTGCTGTCATGACGCATGAAGTCGTTATGCAAGAACAGGCGTTGCAGAAAGAACAGCCTGGACTTAAACACAGTGACCCCGAAGCCTATTACCGACAGTTGCTTGAGCGTGCCGGCATAGTCTAACCCCCATATTCATACATTATGAACCTTACCGTGCCTGGCGCGGTTTTTGTCTTGGTGAAACCGGACAAAACGAGTGTTATTTAGCCACCAGGTCACGCCCCATTCAGCATTATTCCCCCGAATTCATGAGCGATATTGGCGTAATGCCGATAGGGCTGAATATTTGTACCATTAACTTCGAATTGATGTCGTTAGCTTCGTAAGCTGTTTGATTAATATCATTAATTTCGAACGTTATTCCTGAACAAAATAAGCCTCTAAAAAGAGGAGTACTTTTCGAGCGGCTAAAGCCTGCTCTCTAAAGTAGCTCCCCTCGCTTTGCTCAGGGCAAATTAACAATCAACAATTGAGAATAAACAACACAATAGGTAGCTCCCGACTAAAGTCGGGCAGAGGAACTGATGCATTGCAAACCTAAGCGCTCGTCACGCTACGCGTGCCTATCGCTAAGGCCCCGGAAATCATGCTCAGCGCGTCGCTACGCGCCACACTGACCACTCACCGAGGTTCTTTGCAGTGTAACCACAGAATTGTTTGTAAGCCTGTATGGCTCACCAGGACAGGGGGGGTTATGAGGATCTCTTATGATCCGCACCGGCGCTGCCGGGCTTCAGCGGTTTTACATCGGGGAACATGTCACGACTGTGTGCCGCTTTCTATGCACTGTGTGCATCAGGCTCTGCCATGATTAATGATATACTCTGAACGGAAACAAGATGTTAACAACGTAATACCAGGAGACTGTGATGACCGGTGAACGCAAGATATTGACGCTAAAACGTAAGTCCCTCCCTGAGAACCAGGAAAAAGCCAGCGAAACACCGGTTCGCTGGTCGCGAAAGAAAATCGTGATAGAAGCAGTACCTAACCCGCGTAAGAAGAAAAATCTCACCGAACCTGTGATTGAAACGGTAGTTCACCCCGACGCCCCCCAATATGAAATACCAGAGCTTCGCGTCAGAGAACCCAAACCCATCAAGCCACCGAGACCAAAGCGCACAGTACCGTATGATGAAGCGGTCTGTATCATGCAGCGTTATTGGCCAGGCCTTTTTGATGGCCAGCAGCCTCGATTGATGAAGATTAATATCAGGGAAGATTTTTATCGCGATATTGAACAAAGGGCATTACCGCTGTCGCATAAGGTTCTACGACGTTGTTTGAAATCCATCACCCGATCAGCGGATTATTTGTCACAAATCCAGACGGATGCCCCTCGATACAATCTTGACTGTGCGGTTCATGGATATGTTACTGAATTAGAGTATCAGTACGCATTAAACCGCTTGGCCAGAATACCTCCCTCTATGACATCAGCTATCGAGAACTCCAGGAGTTAGTGAAATATTGGATCTCATCGTGCACGATGATGGAAATTATAGGAGTCAGTCATCGCTTCATCAAACCGGCACCAACCAAAACCCACAGAACACAGGTGACAGGACAGGAAACAGATATAGCCCGGCATTTTTTTTCAGGTATGGGTATTTCCTTGATGTTAGGCTGATAAGGGGTTTGAGGTCCAATGGTGCGAAAACCTACGTTAAGTATATTTTGTATACTAATAAAAAAATACTTTTATTGGAGGCCAGTATGGATACAGTTAAACTTTTTATAAGTGCCGTTCTAAACCCGCCATCCTTCAATGATTGGCAGTCGATGAGCAGCATCATAGATATGATTGTGACGGGCTTTGCCTTTTTGTTTCGTGAGGTTTCGATATTCTCCCTTGTCGTTGCCGCTGTTATCATTGTTGCATTTGTTGTTACCCTCACTGCCCAGAAAATTAAATCTTTCTGGGCACTCAGGTAATTCTGCCCATTTCTGGCATTTCGTTACCTAAATATACCAGCGAGTTAGGTGACGAAATATCTGGCTTACAATCCCAAAACGTAAGTTTCTGTTAAAATTCTCTAAGGAGAGCATAAGCCGGAACCGTCGATATTTATGGGCCGTAGTCTTGAGGTATATTAGTTAAGTTCACTGTTATATCTACCGCGGCCATAGCTGTACAAGGGCCGCGAAAGTGTATTTTCCTAGAGCCGTTGACGCTAACTATTTAGTCAGATGTCGCATTTTGCAACTTCGCTCCCACTAGGCCTATTTGTTATGGTGCGATTCCAACTTCCCATTTATAAGTGTTAGGGCCATTTTCTCCGGTGGTAGCATTAGTCACAATCTGAACGTAGCGTTCTCCAGCCAGCTCTCGGATCATTTGATCTAAGACCCATTGCAAATGATGCATTTCATCAGTTCCTCCATATCGACAGGCCAGTTCGATAGCTCGCTCAATTCGTTGTTGTTCTTCTGTCATGCAGAGTTCCTGTAGTGTAAAAAATGTGTTTAACGTTCAATATTGTCAGTTTCCCAAGCTGACCCAAGATTACACCATTAGAAACCCACTGTATGGGAGATAGCTAAAGTTACAGCTGAATATCAATGTATGGGGAATACCTAAAGTTTATGTGCCAGAAAAAGAAGGCTCCGGATTTTTGGTTATGATGGTAAAAATTAATTTTCCGTCTTCGGTCTCTGACATCGATGCCGACAGTGGTGTTTCTTTACTGATTTTTTCTAGTGCGGGTTTGATGAACGTTCGCTTCATTTCAGCAAAATTATCGCGTTGGGATTGTGGTAATTGATAGCGTTCGGCAAGCCAGTTCGGTGTAGTGATCCATATACCTGACTTCCTAAACTGACACAGACTTTCATACAGACGGATTGCCCGGACACTGTTAATACGGCCACAGTCATACAAATTGTAAGTCGTAAATTGGCTGCTTAGATCAAGGAGATAAGGCATGACCTTATGATTGAATTCAATTGACCACGAACCCCGGCCACGTTTAAGACCAGCCTCAGCTAACCACGGGCGTTTACGTTCTTCATATTCACCGTCTGACGGGAAAAATGTCACTGAGCTATTAGATAAAGCATCAATTCCTTTTCTAACGTCGGTACTGGCGGTTGCCTGGCTTACTTTAAACAGGCGCTGATAATCTGCCACACGGACGGTAAACGTTCCCTGATGTTCTTCTTGGCGATAGGTTTCCATAAGGCATAACCAGAGCACTCGTTTCGCTTGTAGTGAGAGATAGTAGGCCGCTTCGGTAAGCTCATTTGATTGTGCAATGGCGGGACGGTTTGTTTTAATAATCCCTTTATTTTCATTCATATGAAAGTCTATGGGTTGTTTTCAATGTACCCATAGTGGCACCTGTTTTAGTTATCGGTCAAGACTAACTTGTGCTAGTTCCCATACACAACCAAACACAAAACAAACTTTAGCTATTTCCCATACCAACTTTAGCCATTTCCCATACGTACTTTAGCTATAACCCATACTAACTTTATGTTCTTCCCATACTAAGTTGGGGTATTTCCCATATTGACAAAGCTGAGATGGGCACCAGTCAAGGCTTTGCTTAAGGTCTAAAAAGCTTTAAAAAGCATTAAAAACCAAATAAAAAGGTTTTAAAAAACAATCCTGTATATATGTGGATAACTTATTTATGGGAAAGACCTATAGTATCCTTAGGTAAACTGCAGTACCCCCCATCGGCAAGCCGACGGGTCCCGTAATCTCAATTATTCATATCCAACAGATGAGAGTAGGAAAGGCATAGTAGCTCAATAACCGGGTAGTCAGGCATCGCAACGGCACGTTGCGATCCAAGCTTCGGTGGGGCTTCCTGCGTCGTTAAAAGACAGGCCTAGTAGGATGGAGGGGGTTACAGTGATCCTAATTGATCATTCATTGGGTTAATTAAGATGGAGGCATGTTGGGTAACGACAAATATAGGGGTTATGTGCCGGAACCGCCGAAATTTCCGGCACTACGAATTAGTCGATTTTTGAAGCATCTTTGGTATGTGTTGACGTGTACGTTTATGGTGCCGTGAATGAGAATTTATCCGTACCAGCTATGTGAGACGTTGCAATCAGCCATTTTCCGCTCCAAACGGCTATTTCTTTGCTGTCCGGTTGACGCAGTCTTACGTACAGGCCGCCGCACGCCAAAATGATGCGTCACGGAAATTTCGGCGGTTCCGGCGAAGAACCCCAGTATCGGTCATTTTAGTGCTGTTACTGCCGACCGTAACACCAATGCCGCCAGTACTCATCAGGCCGGATTTTTTCTGCTCGAACAGGTGAGATTCACTCTTGCTTTTCCGCGCAGTACCGCATGAACATCACCTTTACCCCCGAACCGATCCCTGAACTGACACTGGCAGTCGGCACGTTGGCCGCATTGGGATTTACCACTGGTACCCCGTTGCAACTGACACGCCAGCATCACACGCTCTGGATCACTGTCGTCACTGCCGAAGCCACCTAGGAAGTGCTGTGCGAAGCCAGCCAAGACCGGCAGGATTTAGGGGCGGATTGGGTGTTGGATAACGGCGAGCTGATTATCGGCGGCGACTGGCTGACCGAGTCCGGCATTGCCAGCGCTGAACAGCTGGAGGTGACCGCTGCACCTGGTGTACTTCGGTTGCAACGGCGGGAAGTGGAGGTTTTTAGGGTTTAGAAGCAAAGATCCCGGCCAACTGGCCGGGATCTTTCAGTTCATTTGTTTATATATATGTTTCAACCATTCCTCAGATGAAGACCATTCATTAGGATAATAATAACTACAATCAATTTTGTTAAGCAGGATGTCCTGTAATTCATCATCTGGCAGAGAAAGTGCCAGCAGATAATCTATTTCAGCCTTCATCTGCAACCGCTCTTCCGCAGTCTCAGTTGCTTTATAAGCTGCCAATGTTTCATCTGCATTACCAAATAGCACCTCAAAATCCTGGTTAAAGTAACACCTTAGTAGATATGACAAAGAAGGATATTTTTCGTTAATAATCATGGTGTTGGATATCCAGTAATGATTTTATACCCTGTTGGCATTGAAGGATCTCTCGCAATGATAATTCTAGCATTCGTCACTGAAGAGACATTTGTAGAACCACGAGAGACACTAATACCAATCGGTACATTGGATTGATAATCAATCTCTAAATATCCTTTCTGGCTACCAGAAAGATAACTATCGATTTTAGCCTGATTGCTATCAATTGCCTTGCTTGTGACTGCTTCAGCTGTAGCCCTATCTGTGAATGAGGACGCTGATTTAACATTACCCGTTGACACTCTATTTAATAGCTCCGCTTCTGTTTTTCCAACATGCCTATCGATTAGGTGTCCACCTGCCGCTTCATGAGCAGCTAATCCCCCACCAGGAACTATTGAGCTACTCGGTCCGCTTGGTAACTTAGCAGCCTCAATATCAGGTATTTTTTTGCCCGGCAGGAACATACCCGCCAGCATTCCGCCTGTTGCTTCAAGAGCAAGCTGGTTACCTTGAGCCGCTTCTTTCACCTGTCCTGCAACCGCTGACCAGGTTTCACTCTTCATCAGGGCTTTCAGCGTATCTGCCGCAGCCTGATTTTTACCCGCCAGATCATTTAATGCCTGAGTGCAGTAACTGTCTCCCATGGCACATGAGGTGAGCGCCATCGCCGCATCAGCGCCGTAATCTGCTCCGCCTAATATCGCATCACCTGTGTCAGCCGTCGCATTAATTATACTGTTAACGATAGCGGAGAGTGTGCCTTCACCCAGCTTGTCTCTTACCTGATCTTTCAGGTTGCTCGTAACCTGCTTAACAGACTCACGGGCTTGATCTCCACTCAGGGAGTTATTCTCCACCACCGTTTTACCGGTCTGCGCCCCTGTTACTGTATCCGCTGTACTGTCACCAATCAATCCACCCGCCAATCCTGCCGCCAGTGTTGCCAGTGCCGAGACCGTTTGTTTTTCCGTTTCGCTCAGTTCGCTAACCGGCTTACCATAGGCATTCATTGCAATCATGCCTATCAGTTCGCCTGTCACCGCGCCACCCGCACCAACCAGCGCGTTATTACCCTGTGCCGCTGCCAGTGCGGCATTAACCGCCGCGTGTGCCAGTGTGCGCGATACCGGATCGTCAGGCAGGGTATCGGCGATAAGTTTAGTGATATACGGTGCAGCACCATTCGCCAGTGCCGCCGCCATATTGCCACCTGACAACCCTTGTACTGCCGCCGTCGCTGCCTGCATGGCACGTTGCACTGCGCCACCGGTTCCTAAACCCGACTCGTTAAACGCCTGATTGTATGCCGTCTGGTAAATCTGCTGGTTGATGTCCTCAGCAGTGGGCACTTGGCCTGGGTTGGCCTTCGCCCACTGTTTTTCTGCCGCAGCAATATCTTCAGGCTTCACGTCCTTCATTTTCTCATTCGCCGCGTTGGTCGCAATAATCTTGCCTTGCGTCCGCGCAATATCCATTGCCTGCCCCCCTATCTCGCCAATCAGTTGGGCTTCGCGCAGGCGGTTCTGCTCTTTCTCTTTATCAAAGATAGGAGCGATGCTGCCGTTGGCATTGTCGGTGTCGCGGCTCAGGTCATCGACATTCTGCTGTTGTTTATCGGTATCACGGATGGTGATGGTACCCTCACTGACCGCTGCCTGCGTGGTACCTTCGGCATGGCCGTCATTACCCAGCCCCGACAGCACCACGCTGCCCAGATTACTCAGCAGGTCAGACCCCACCGGGCCACCGGTGCTCAGGCTACCGCCCTGATGTTCCGCTTTAAAATCGGCTTTATTTTCAATGTCACTGAAGCCGAGCGTGCCGGTATCCAGACTGTTTTTACTCTTGTCCGCGGTGCTGGCAATCACTGCGCCATCGA
Organism: Yersinia sp. 2553 StPb PI; assembly: GCF_052217105.1. Classification (NCBI taxonomy): domain Bacteria; kingdom Pseudomonadati; phylum Pseudomonadota; class Gammaproteobacteria; order Enterobacterales; family Yersiniaceae; genus Yersinia; species Yersinia sp. 2553 StPb PI. The sequence continues at coordinate 95,790 of NZ_JAZGPX010000001.1, forward strand.
GCTGAGTGTGTTCACCCACGGTGATATCAAAGCCGCCAGAGCCTGCAAAAATACCGGTCTGCTCCTGTACCGAGTCATAATTGCTGTGCAGCTTATCTTTACTGATGCTCAGGTTGGCAGAGCCACCGCCGCCGACCACCGCCATGCTGACACCGCCGCTGGTACTGGTCTGCTTCGCATCATAGTTATCGCTGTCTTGCTGGCTTTGCAGTAACAGGTCACGGCCGACATCCACTTTGACGGTTTCACCGCTGGCTTGCGCGCCTATCAGCGAAGTATCACGCCCGCTGCTGAGCGACAGTGTGCCACCTGTGTCAATCTGCGTTTCAGTCCAGAAGGTGCCGTCGCCGTGCTCATTGCCCTGACCCTTGTTGGCATTGGCAAAGATGCTCAGACCACCGCCAGCGCTACCGAACCCCAGACTGACCCCCACACTGCCACCGCTGCTGCTGTTGCTGCCGTCGGTTTTCTGTGTGTTGGCGGCACCGAGCAACAGCACATCACGCGCCGCATCCAGGGTGGTGTCGCCACCGGCTTTAAGCTGGCTGCCTTGCACCACAATATCGCCGCTGTTCGCCGGGTTCCCCTCACCGGTGGCCGTCACGCTCAGGTTGTTGCCCGCCGTCAGGGTCGAGCCTGTCATGCTGGTCTGTTCCTGATGTTGCTGCGAGGCCGATTTTTGTGAGCCTAATGAGGCGCTGATGCCGAACATGCTGGCAGTATCGCCCCCTTGCGCCTGCACCAACTGACCTGCTTGTACCGCCTGCGCACCACTGAGTGCCGCTTTAACCCCTTGCAGCGCAGACAGTCGGCCATTGCTCTCTTCGCGGGCATCTTTGGCGGTGGTGACCGCGGTATTGAGGGCGCTGCCGACCGCGCCAGACAGTGCCAGTGTCAGGCCGCTACTTTTTTGCTCAACGCTGTGGGTCTGGCTGCTTTGGTTCTCCGCCGCCAAAATAGCGACATTTTTACCGGTCAGACTGATGTCTTTACCGGCTAACACGTCAGAGCCTTGCACCGTCAGGTCTTTACCGGCGGTCATGCTGACATTACCCCCCACACTGCCCACCGTGCTGCCCACGTTGGAGAGAGATTTGCCGGTGTCGGTGGTTTTTTGGCTGTTGCTGCCCACCGTGACACCAATCCCGCCGGTGCTCATCAGACCCGATTTTTTCTGCTCGAACAGGTGAGACTCGCTCTCGCTCTGTTGCGCAGTGCCGACGGTGATGTTCTCTTTTGCGCGCAGGTTAATATCGTTATCGGCCACCACATTGCTGCCGGTGACCGCGATATTGTTGCCGCTGACATCGATAGAACCTGCTGACAGCATGGAGCCGACCGCCAGTGTCTGGCTAATACTGTCTTCGGTACGCGTGGTGGTGCTGGAGGCCAGCCCTTTTTTGGTGCCGGTATGAGTGCGCTGCGCATCATGCTGTTCAGTCTGGGTGGTGAGGGTGACATCGCCGCCCGCCGCCAGATTCAGTGCGCCATGGGTTTGTACCGCACTGGCACTGATATTGATGTCTTTTGCCGTCTGCAAATTGATATCGCCGGTGGCGTTCAACTGGCTGCCGCGCAGGGTTTCATCGTAGAGATCCACTGAACTGGTATGGCGCTTGCTCGACGATTCGCCAGTGACGTGCAGGCTGTCGGTCGCTGCACTCAGGTTAATGTTCTGTGCCTGTATATCAATGGTGTTGGCATTAATATTAGCGCCTACGGCAGTTAAATTGTCGACGTTAGCGGTTAGCGCGCCGCCGACATTCACCTCGCTGCCCAGATGGCGGATATGCTCACTGGTCGAACTGCCATAACCATAATTCGCACTTATCTGGTCGCTGCTTTGTACGGTATTCAACAGCCAGTCGCCGCCGGTATTGACCTGAAGATCCTGACCGACATTGAGGCCGGCACCTTGCATGATAAAATCACGCTCAGTATTGATAACCGCGTTATTGCTGACATTGATACTCGCCAGCGGCCCCAGTACGGTTTGGCTGCGTTGAACCGCACCATTATCACTGCTGAGTTGCTCACTGCCGGTGCGCAGGATCACATCGCGGCCGCTATCGAGTTGCAGGTTGGTGGCATTTAACCGCGCGCTGGTCAGGTCAATATCGCTGTTCAGTGTGCTGAGCAACATATTGCCACCGGCCTGAAGTAGGCCGCCACGGTTATTGAGCGTGATGTCTTGCGCCATGCTAATGCTCAGGTCATTGCTGGCTTTAATCGCCCCCTGATTGGTGAAACCCTGCATATCGGTTAATTCGATATTATTCGCGGCAATTAATGCGCCGTTGGCCTGTAAATCGCCCGGCTTGACCCCCGCCAAATAGACCACCGGCACCAGCACGGTTTGCCCGGCGACTTCGCGGCTTTCCATCAGCACGATATTACTGGTCAATGCCGCCATCTGCTCGGCACTGAGGTGGGTGCCAAGGGCAAGATTGAACGTCTTGCTGTACTCGAGTCCCGCCGCAAACAGTTGTTCGAACTGTTCTTGTGCACTGCGGTAATCACTGGCGACCGCCTGACCGGTCAGTGCCAGTACCTGATCCCGCACCAGACGCTGTTCATAGGCGTTATCCCCCAGGCGTTTGAATATCACATCCGGGTTACTATTCAACTGCTGGAGCACGTAGTCTGATCCGCGCCAGTTATTCAGATTGGCAAACGCCGGGTTAGTTTCAATCAGATAACCGCCGCTGACTGTGTAGTCGGTATTGAACTTATACAGTCCACCGTTGGGCTGTGTCAGGGAGATACCGTTAAACTCGATGGCCAGATCTTTTCCGCTATTGTCGCTACTCTGGGGAGGCGCAATGGCACCGGGGTTGGCACCGTAATTGATCGTGGTGCCGCTGCCGCTAAGGGTTTGTGCGGTAATACTGGAGGCATATTGGTTAGTCGCGCGCTCACTGACCTCAGGGCCCCAAGAGGTGCCCCATAAATCGCCTTTGTAGGTCCGATAACGCCACTCACCCGTGGATGTTGTTTGTTCAATCAGGCGTTGTGCATTCCCCCAACCATCCTGGTTCAGGGTGACACCCGAAAGGTCAATCTCTCCCTGCGCACTGATTTTACTCCAGAAGTTTTCCAGCGTACCCACTTGTGGGGTCAGGTTCCCACCGGCCAGCAGTTGCGCCTCTGGGCTAATGTTATCGATGCTGTTATAGGCGATAGTCGATGTATAATCGGTGCCAATATAGTCGCTATTCATCGAGCCGCCATGAGGCGGTTCAGCATAGCGTCCGCCTGGAATATCAGGGTTTTCTTCTGTCCAGACCGCGGACCCATTCACGGTGTCGGCCACAACAAAGTTGCTATTGGCGGTGAGAATATGACGGCGATTGGTCAGTGTCGTGGCGTAAATCAACATATCTTTGCCGGATTCAATCAAACCCGAAATATTGAGCACCTGAGCCGCCGCCAGATAATTGCCGCTATTGTCCAATGCGCCGGCCAGAATAATGTTGCCCATGCCTAAAAGGGTGGTGGTTGGGGCGGAATCAGTGTTGGTGACGGTATCACTGTTTTCAATTACCGGTGCCAACAAGGCTAAGGTACCGTTTTCATCGGTGGCACCGATCAGGGCACCAGGGCCGGAGTTGGTAATACGCTCCCGTGCTTTAAGCGTGGCTTCGGCACTGATCAGGGTGCCGGTGTTGAACAGGGTATTGGAGTCGGTATCGAGTCGCCCGCGGGTTAATATCTCACCACGGTTAATCAATGCGCCCGCTGCGCTGAGGCTGGCTTGCGTCGCAATAATATGGCCACTATTGAGCAAGCTGCTTGAGCCGGTGCTGAGTTTGCCGCCCGCTAATAACTGCCCGTCATTGGTTAACGCGCCGCGGGTGGTTAAGGTTAAATCATGTCCGGCCTGCAGTGTCGAGTCGGCCAGATTGCTGAAATCACGCTGTAAATCAAGGGTCAGATCCTGACTGGCAACTATCTTGCCTGCGTTATTGTCAAGCTGGCCCAGATTCAACGCGATGTTATTCGCCGCCAGTGTGCCACTTTGGTTATTGAGGGTTTGCCCGGCACTTGCCCCCGCATTAATGGTCAGCGTTCCAAGGGCGAGAATATTGGCGCGCTGCGTACTGATATCGCCACTGTTGGCGGTGATGTCTATCTCGCGGGCTTGGGTATGGCTGTCGGTCAAATCAACCCGGCTACCGGTTAGCGTCATCGCACCGGCGGCGAGGGTCTGCCCTTGCGCGATCAGCTCCTGACGGGTGCTTACCCTCAAGTCACCGCTATCCATCAGGCGGCCATCACTGTGTACACCCGCCGCTAACAGGCTGCCCCCGTTGCTATCCAGGCGCTGTGCATTGACCGCCACATTGCCTTTAGAGAGCAGGGTGCCACCCCGGTTATCCAGATAACCCGGCAGATTCAGGTTGAAGTCCGTAGTACCGGTTTGCGCTATCACCCCGCCGACATTGGAGAGCGATTGGGCGCTAAGCGTGACCCTCTCCGCAATCAGTCTGGCGCTGTCGGTACGTAACAGCGCGGCGGTCGACGCAGACAGGTTGCCACTGGCTAACAGTTCAGCGCCGGTGAGATCGATAGCGCCACCTTGTGCGGTGAGTGTCAGGTCACGGCTCTGGGTTTGGCTGCCACTCAGATCGATACTGTGCGCGTTAAGCACTTGCGCCGTCCCGCTAATATTTTTGCCTTGGGCGGTTAACATCCCGCTGGCATCAACGCGCAAGGTGCCACTGGTGATCGCGCTGTTGTCGGACTTGACACCGGCACCCAGTACCGAGTTGCGGCTACTATTGACTTCTGCCGCGCTCAGCGAGGTATCACCTGCCGCCGCGACAGTGCCGGTGTTATTCAACTTGCCTGCAGTAGTGAGCTGGGTATTGCCCTGCGCATAGAGCACACCTGCGTTCGCTATACCGGCGGCGGTCTTCACCGCCAGATGTTGAGCACTGTTGATCTGGCCGTTGTTTACCAGCATGCCATCCGCCGTGATAGTGATATCGCCGGCTGACGCGCCTATTTCACCGGCATTGCGCACCCCGACACCGGTTTCAGTCCCGATCAGGCGGATTTTACCGGCGTACATGCCACCCAAATTGGCGACATCCACCGCCACGGTAGGGCGGGCGCTGCCATCGTCGGCTTTAGTAGTGATATTTTGGTGCGCGGCGTCAACCTGATTGCGCCCAGCAGTGACTTTCAGGTCATTGGCCCAGAGACCGGCATTGACTTTAACCGAACGGGCAATCAGGTCGGTATGGTCCTGACGGCTGCTGTCCAGACCTTTGCCCTGAATAACAATCTCACCCCGATCCACATTGTAGCCAGTGAGTTGGCCGTTATTGAGCTGTGCCTGACCGGTGGTTAAGGTCGCACGGTTAGCGTTGATAAAGCCGCAGCCATCACAGGTAATGCCTGATGGGTTGGCGATAACCACCTGCGCTTTGCGGCCAGCGACCTCGATATAACCGTTAAGTTTACTCGGGTCGCGGCTGTTGACTTCGTTGAGGATAATACTGGCCTCACCGCGTGCCAGCGACGGGTTGCCGTTGACAAAACCGCCGAGTTGGGTCTGGTTGACACCGTGGCCGTTATTGAGGATCACGCCGCGATTATCGACATCGAACTGGCTGTAAACGTTACGCGAAACCCCACCGCTACTGGGTGTCTGGATATTGACCTGTGGCGTACCGTTGGCGCTGCTGATAATGGTCGGCTGTTGGTTACCCGGCGCACTGGCATCGGCGACAATATTGGCTTGCGCGGATAACGAGACGCACCCCAAGGCCAGTAACAGACTAAAACTCAGCGACGATAAGGCACTGATACGGCGGCGTTGAGTATGCCCAAGACCTGACGAGGGCGATGAGGCGGCCCGACCGGAGGCGGCGATATCGGCTACCACCATTAATAAGCCACGCGCCTTGTTAAATACGATACGGTACAGGTTCTTATTCATGGTGACTCTCAACAGCTAAAGGGTTAATAAGGTGCATCAGTATTGCCAGTTCAGGTTAAAGCCCACCGTCACTGAGTCGGCTTTGAAGCCATCAGGTTTTGACAGCGGCTTGCCCGCAAACAGGTCATAACGGGTATTGAGCACAGTGCCGCGCACACCGACGACACTGCCCGCCAGATGGTGGCCCAGCAGATAAGGGTCGCTGCGACCGCTGACCTCGCCGTAATCCACGCCGACATACAGTTCATGGCCTGGTAGCGGGGTATACCAGCCGAGATCATTGCGCACCGTCCAGCCGCGATCGGCATTCAGCGTGCGTTCGCCATCAAATCCGCGCACTGACCAGCGGCCGCCGATGGAGAATTGATCCTGTGGTGTCAGGGGTGTGTTGGTGCTTTGCCGCTGATATTGCAGGTTGTAATGGACGTTTTGCGTCGCAATCACAAAAGGAATATCCAGTTGCGCATTCAAACGCAGAATTTTGCTCAGGGCAGTGGCTTCGCCGAAATACTCTTCTTGTGCCAGTACTGCACCCAACCAGCGGGTGCCGCGCTGGTAACTGATACCTGCGTCCAGTGTGGCCTGCGAGATAAAGTGGCGATGTTCCAGCCCGACACGCCAGGCCGAGGTGCGGCGGCGCTGCACTTCAATTTCGGTATCATTGATATAGTTTTTCGACGAGCGGGTCAGCACATCGTAGGTCAGGGTAGTTTTTTGGCTGGCATTGCGGTGCAGCAGGCGGCTGAGTTGCAGCGTGACGTTCTCACTTTCACCACTGTAGTGGTAGTCGCCATTGAGGCCCGCCACCGTTTGGTGATAGTCATAGCTGCTGGCGGTGATGCCCGCGGTCCAGTAACCGAACGGCAGCGAGTAATGGCCGGTCAGGTTATTGGTGCCTTTATCGCCGCGATCCTTTATTGACCCCCCGGCAGAGACATAAAACAGGTCACTCAGCGAAAGCGGGTTATCCAGAAACAGGGTTGCGCCACCTTGATAACGGCCGGTGCTGCGGGTGCCGGAGTCATCCAGTGAGGCCGCCAGCCGCCACATTTTGCGCTGCTGCCAGTTCAGGGCGATATCGGTCTCGCCGGGGGCATCACCCGGGATCAATTCCATACTGGCTTGCACGGTGGGGACGCGCTGCAGGTTCTCCAGTCCTTGCTCGATATCACGCAAATCCAACAGGTTACCAGGGCGGGCAGGGAAGGCACTGAACAACGTGACATGGCGGTCACTGCCGGGCGTCAGCTCAACATGGCGTATTTTGCCGGGCACCACGTGTAACGCCAGCGTGCCGCGGTTTAAGTCCTGCTGCGGGGCCAGTACCCGGGTGGTGACATAGCCATGGTCGATCAGGCGGTTTTGTATCTGGCTCATCAGCAGGTTAATGCCCTGGCCGCCCAAACACTGGCCTTGCGCCTGATTGGCGATACGTTGCAGTGGCAACCAGCGAGGTAATGGCTCTGCGCCACTGATTTTTATACGATCAATGGCAAAGCAGGGGTGCTCAACCGGGAAGACAATACGGCCCAAAGAGGCCGCTGGCGCTGATAAGCGCACATCCGGTGTTGCGGGGGCCAACCGCTCTTCCAGTGCCCGTTGCCGGGCCTGTTGATGAATACTTTGCTCAACGGGGGGGAATTCCGCGCCATAACTGGCGAGCGGAATAAGGGTTATGGGCAATATTGTGCTTACCATGGATAGGCCATAGCAGAAACGGGACATCAGGAATGCCTTTGCCCCAGAATATGGGGAGAGTGATAGACTATAATTTGAGGCTATTCTGCCTGTCGCGGTGTTATTTTCAACCTGTTTTTGATGAGGCTAAATATCCCAGGGAAATAATTAATCAATCTTGTAGGAAATATCTGACAATAAAGTCATTGTGTGGGAAATATCGCACATAGAAGACAAGTTAAGTGAGAAATATCTTATTTATGAGCCAGGGTGAAGTATCAATAGCCGATGAGGTCCAGCAGAAGCGAAGCTGCAAAAACGACATCTATCTTAACTGGGGCAGCTATTAACAACACATCTAGCCAAGGATATACCCGATCCTTAACTGTTTGCGGGCAAAGTTCAACATCCATGTTGAATCATTCAACGTTGAAGCGTTACCCTTGGTTTCTTTCTTGGTATGAATGATAGAAGTACAAACCAATCAGTCCAATGGGTGCAATGAAAATGGCAAAAGCCCAACATAGTGCCATCATTATAAATTTTGTCATGAGAAATAATATGGCGTTAGTCCAGAATCTATTATCCCCAATGATATAGTTTATTAGGGTTTCATATACAAATCGTGAGTATGGGTAGGGGTTTGAGGGCCAACGGGGTGAAAACCTACGCTAAGCCTAACCCCCTCATTACCTTTTTAAGTATCTAGGCTGTGTCCCTCAATTGCCAGAAACGGAAGTGCGTTCATAATTTAAGCATTTTTAGGGTGAATTCTGGCATTTTTGGCTCGATAATCACTCTAATTCGCTGCTTCTATCGTATTGGTTTGTATAAAAATGAATTAAGGGACATTGCCTAGTTTTTATGCCGTCAAATAATGGATCGCAAAGCCAAGTAGATTGGTGGGGTAAATTTCCTTAACTCCTGCCTGTCCTCCCACTTTCATTTGCTGTTGTAGCTCAATTTTGTTGCCATTCTTTTACAACAACTCCCCAATCGACAGTTCTCTCGACCAATTTTCCATCAGTATCTTTTCTTGTCCAAACATCCCAGAAGTCAGGATCATCAGAATGTGGTTGCTGCTCTTTTGTTAAATTTTTCATTTTAACCAGGACAGGAAGTTCAGATGCCCAGCCCATCAGTATTGCATGTTGAGATGGCAATGAAGGCAGCTCACGGAGTAATCCTCGCAAATTATCAGGTACCATTTTGTGAACTTGCTCCTGATCTTTGTCGTTACTGATTCGATGCAAAAGAAAAGTATTACATTGAGATAAAACTGTAGGTGATAATTCGGATGGTCGTTGCGAGGAAATCACCATACCAAGACCAAACTTTCTGCCTTCTCGTGCAATTTTCTCAAATACTTGGCAGCAAACAGCTGCGACATCCTGATTTTCAGAGTCATCACGATACCGTTTAATAAATGTATGTGCTTCTTCAGCGACAAGTACCGTGGGTAAAGATTTATTATATAGTCGTCTATAACGTTGTAATGATTCAAAAACAATCCTTGAAATAACTGCTGTCACAAGATGAGTAATTTCAGTTGGTACTAAAGAAAGATCAATGATTGAAACACAGCTATCATCGTCGCCAGTTCCATCTTTCCCAATATACGTTTCTAACCAATTGGCTAAGTCAACTCGGTGCTCTGAGTCATTGGTTATAGGTTTCATTCTCGTATCTGCAAGCATTGTGCGTATTCTAGCCACCAAATATTCGACATATTGCTCACTGCCATTTTCTTGGGCTAATGCTTCTAAATAGGAGACTAAATTACTTCCGTCAAAAGGGACGGGGATATCCTCATTTTTAGGAAAAAGCTCACGCTCATTTCCACCAAAGCTCTGAAATGACGATAATATTCTATATATTATGTTATCAACTGCGCTAACTTTAGCATTGTAATCTGGGTATTTGCCCTCTCTTTGTCCACAAAAATCTTGAATAGAGATAATTAATTCATCTAGCTCTAGATTTATAACAGGCAATCTTGCTTTATATTCCTCAAGACTCTGACGCCAAGTATTAATTTTAGCCAGAAGATTTTTAGCTCCCGGAAAGTCATTAAGCGCTGCTGCACCTTTTGATTTATCCGCTTTCAAAGAAACAAGAATCGTACCTAGGTACTTTTTAATTTCTACATCCAAGTTCGCTTGTAAATCAAACTTTTCATTTCTCATTGCTCTCAAAGAGCGCTTTAGTAATGGAAGTTGCGCCTTAGGACTTGCTTGTGTGAATGATGCCCATTCGGAACTATTCCAAAACCAAGAAGGTACTTGTAATTGCTTTTCACTACCTTCTGTTTCAACCTTAAAAACTCTGCCTTTAAATTTTGTAGTTGGTCCCAAGGCACGTGTATACTCGCCATTGGGATCTAATATAATAAATCTGGCATTTGGTTTACTGTCTGACTCCATTGCGGACTCGAGAGACCATTGGATTAACCCTGCGACAGAACAGGACTTACCACTACCAGTATTACCAAGTACTGCTATATGACGACCAAATAATCTATCCGGATCTACAGCGACATTAGCATTGTTAGCAAGTGGACTTTGTCCAATAATTACTCGTCTATTATTACCAGACTCTATAATTGATCTGAGCTGTAAATCTGTTGGTAGTAAAATAGCTGAACCAATAGATGGAAATGATTCAGAACCGCGTTGAAATCTAAAATAATCAGTACCATCTTTGGACAAACGTTTAAGAGTTCCAACCGGATTTAAACTCATTTTTTTTCGAGGAAATGGTAGATTTACAAGACCAAACTCTTGAATGTCTCTTTGTTTGGGATAAGGCGAATGCTCAACTGCAAGCCACTCTATTTGCCCAACTAAGTAACCATTATCACATGAGACTAATACATAGCTGTTTACTCTAGGAAAGTTTCTTGGTGTTCCTGCATTCAAGGCTACAGTATCAGGTGAGTCGATATCTAATAGCGCCCTAATCTCATTGGGTGAAACAAAATCTACAGTACCGACCCTGAGTTGCTCACCTTGTTCAATAGGAAATGAGTTCATTCGGCATCTCCACTCTTATTTTGGATTGTTGCACGATATAAACCTCTTGACTTTAATAGCTCATCCATACGAATTGATGATCTGTCTATCGCGGCTTTAGGAAGATAAAAGTCCACTAAATTTGTTAGGTCTCCAAAGTGATCACCAAGCAATAACGATATTTGAGCTTTTCTTCCACTATCATTTATAAAACGCATAATTCTACCAAGTGGATCACCGTAGGCAATAATTACTATATGCGTTGAGGGTATTGTCAACATGTCAATAATAACCCGATTTATATGTTCATCTCCAAAGCTATAACCATATGTTACCAAAGTACTATTAGGACGACATGTTGCAGATGCTAAATCCCTAAATAGCTCAACATAAGGATATTCAGATGTTTCACGGTCTTTAACTGAATTTGGATAAATCATTAATTGATGATAATTCGCAGTTCCAGCAGCTTCCACTTGTAAAAAGGGTTCTACCGAATTCGCTCCAAAAGGTAATCCAAAGCGCCTTATAGCCCCTTCAGTAGCATACCAGTCCAATGAACCATGTAATTTAGTAAAGCGCGCAACACCTTCCAAATATCTTGGCTCCCCCCGAATACCTGGTGGGTTGTAATGATAATCCACTTCTAAACGCGAAGATCTAAAAATCGGCGCTATAGTACCAACGAATCTGTCAATTAGTCGAAGGCCAGCTATTTCAGCACCGGTTTCAATTATCCTGTCGTAATTTGTCGTAAAAACATGTAATCTGTCCCGTGTTGCTGTTCGACTTGAAAAACTCATTAAGAAGCTTACTAAATAATTAAACGTTTTTGTTTTTAACTCGTTGTTTGCATCACGGATTAATTTCTCCCCATGACTAACTGAATCTGAAAATAATGTCAGACATCTCGTTAGCTCATTATTTAATTCAGCTAACTCATTTTTGAAATTGCGATATGGGGGGCTACCAGGTGGAGGTTCGGGAAGTAGTAGGTTTTGTACCGTTAAAATCTCTAATCCTTTAATCAACTCATTAATTGAACGAATTTGGTCTTCAATATTCCCCTTTTCTCTTCCCGAGGCTTTCGCTGTTTTAGCTACATAACTGTCTATTTCGGCCTTGCAAACTTTGAGATCATTAATCCATCCCATACCTTGAGGTTTCGTGCCTGTTGCTGACTCTTGAATAGCGGAGCTAAGGCCAGCGCCGATAAGTAGATTTAGGTGCTCAGACTGAAAAAGAGCAGTTAACCAAGGTTCTATTCTTGAACGCAGAAAGTCAGGAGTAATTTTATCTTCTGGTTTTGCCCAAAAACAGTGTCCAACGGTTTTAAATGCACCAACCTCGCTGTGGGGTTCCAACTGAACAGGAGACTGGTCATCTCCAAGTTTTAAGTATTGACTCAATTTAAATACATCCTTTTAGAATGTGACTATTACTAAATAGAAGCCGTGCATGTTTTCTAGAAAATATTCATCTTTCTTATTTATCATTGAAAAGATGAATATTCTTAGAGTTAATAACCTTTTTTCTTTTCAGCCTAAAATACGTCGCTCGTGATATTCCCGTTTTTTCCATTACTTCCTTAACTTGTATATCCTTATTGATCAATTCATTAGCTAATTCTGCCTTCTTGTGAGGCTTTCTTCCGAATTTAACACCCTTAATCATAGCTGCCTGACGACCATCGTTTGTTCGCTCCAAGATCCTTTCACGTTCCGCCTCAGCAACAGCCGCTAGTATCTGGATAACCATTTTTCCCATTGTGCCTTCAGTGCTAAGACCGTTCTCCAGAAAACGAATGGCGATTCCCTTTTTATAGCAGGCATCAACAATGTGGATCATGTCTGCAGTATTGCGACCAAACCGATCCATTTTGGTACACATAATGATGTCACCCTTCTCTGCACGAGCAAGCAGCCGTTGTAATCCTTCGCGCTCATCTGTGGCTCCTGACATCATATCGGTAAAAATCCGGTCATCTCTGACACCTACAGATTTTAGCTCCGTAATCTGTACCGTCAGTTTCTGATGGCTAGTTGATACTCTTGCATATCCCAGTAATGCCATATTGGTCTCATAAATCGATATTGATACTGCGTAGTATCATAAAGCATAAATCGCGATTTCTGATACTCATGTTTGGAGCCACTTTTAGTAGTCTCAAAATTTATAATATTTGAGATAATTAAAAGTAGACCAAAGTCATACTTATGCAAGGAACGCTGAATGCCTATCGATTTTTTGACCGAAGAGCAGAAACAAAATTATGGGCGTTATGCGGCAGAACCGAACGAGGTACAACTGTCTCGTTATTTTATTCTGGATGAAAATGATCTGACATTCATAGCACAACGGCGCGGGGACCAGAACCGTCTCGGTATAGCCCTTCAACTGACATCAGTCCGATTTTTAGGAGCGTTCCTGGCTGATTTGACTTTGGTTCCGCGCAATGTACAAACCGTTGTTGCCAGGCAGCTTTCAATCAGTCGGACTGATATTCTGGCAGAATACGCCAAACGAGAACCAACCCGTTGGGAGCATTACGCTCAAATCAAAAAGTATTATCACTATCATGAATTCGGGGAGTTTCCGTGGACATTTAGGCTGAACCGGTTGTTGTATACCCGTGCATGGATTAGCAATGAACGCCCCAGCCTGATGTTCGATTTCGCTACTGCATGGCTGGTACAACATAAAATTTTATTACCAGGAGCCACAACACTCACCAGAGTGATCACCGAAATCCGCGAACGAGCGGCTAACCGGCTTTGGCAACGATTGCTGGTATTGCCCAATGATGAACAGAAACAGCAACTGGGTGAATTACTGAGCTTTAGTGAAGGTCAGAGAGTATCCATGTTTGAGCGACTGAAAAAAGGTCCTGTGACAATCAGTAGCCCTGCGTTTAATGATGCACTGGATCGCTATAACACATTGCACCAACTGGGTTTTCAGCAACTTGATTTTACAGGTCTTCCACCGGCTCAGCTAAAAAGTCTCGCCCGCTATGCAAATGTTACCTCGGTAAAAAAGATAGCTCGTATGCCCATGAAGAAACGTACAGCGATACTTATTGCCTTTGTTAAATCATTGGAGGTCACTGCGCTGGATGAAGCCATCGATGTTTTGGATATGCTGATCACTAATATTGCGGGAGAGGCTAAAAAAGCGGGGCAAAAGAAGCGGCTGAGGACGCTGAAGGATCTGGACCGCTCTTCGTTGATGCTAGCTAAAGCCTGTGCACTCCTGCTGGATGAGGTAACTGATGATGTGCACCTCCGAAAATCGATTTTTTCCTGCATTCCCAAAGAAAGACTGGCTGAGTCAGTCAAAATGGTCAACGAGCTGGCTCGGCCGGCAGACAATAATTTCCACGATGAAATGATTGAACAATATGGACGCGTTCGCCGTTTTCTGCCCAGAGTACTACGGGAGTTAACTTTTCGGGCTGCTCCGGCGGGAGAACATACCCTGGCAGCCTTTAACTATTTATCGTCACTAGGCACTTCAAGAAAGCACATACTTGACGACGCGCCGAAAAATATTATCACCGGTGCCTGGAAACGACTGGTCTTTGACGAAGAAGGCCGAGTGAGAAGACCTGGCTATTCACTATGCCTACTGGAACGGTTTCAGGATGCATTAAGGCGGCGGGATATTTACCTTGAGAATAGCGATCGTTGGGGTGATCCACGGTCAAAACTGTTACAAGGGGCAGAATGGCAAGCCCAACGCGTCCCTGTCTGTCGAGCATTAGGTCACCCTGTAAATGCTCGGCAGGCAACAGAAAAGCTGGCTCAGCAGTTAGATTTTGCCTGGAAAACGGTAGCTGATGGTTTTAATGATAATGCGTCAGTTCATATTGACCACGCAGGGAAACATCCTACGCTGACTATCAGCAGCCTTGAGAAACTGGATGAACCACCCAGCCTGATAGCTCTCAACAGGCAAGTCAGACGTCTTTTACCCTTGGTGGATCTGACGGAGCTATTGCTGGAAATCAATGCTCATACAGGATTTGCCGAAGAGTTTACTCATGTCAGCGAGTCCAATGCGCGAGCGAAAGACCTGCATATCAGCATTTGTGCCGTATTACTGTCAGAAGCCTGCAATATTGGCTTTGAGCCATTGATTAAGCACAATATTCCATCATTAACCCGGCATCGCCTGAGCTGGGTTAAACAAAATTATTTTCGGGCCGAAACGCTTATCAAAGCTAATGCCCGCCTGGTTGATTATCAGGCTACCTTGAGCCTGGCACAGCGATGGGGTGGTGGAGAAGTTGCTTCTGCTGACGGTATGCGTTTTGTTACGCCAGTAAAAACGATTAACGCCGGACCCAATCGAAAATACTTTGGCTCCAATCGGGGAATTACCTGGTACAACTTTATTTCCGATCAGTTTTCTGGTTTTCACGGCATTGTTGTACCGGGCACCTTGAGGGACTCAATCTTTGTTCTGGAGGGTTTACTTGAACAACAAACGGGGTTGAATCCACAGGAAATTATGACTGATACAGCAGGTTCCAGCGATTTGATATTCGGTCTGTTCTGGCTGTTGGGATACCAGTTTTCTCCCCGTCTGGCGGACGCCGGAGATGCCGTTTTCTGGCGAGTTGATAAAAATGCTAATTACGGCCCTCTCAATGAACTGGCCCGTGGTTGCATTAATCTGGCACTGATTGAGGCTAACTGGGACGATATGATGCGGATTGCAGGCTCTCTTAAGCTGGGTACTGTACAAGCATCAGAGTTAATCCGTAGTTTATTGAAGAGCACGCGTCCGTCCAGTCTGGCACAGGCCATCATTGAAGCGGGGCGAATAAATAAAACGCTGTATCTATTGAATTATATTGATGATGAAGATTACCGTCGCCGAATACTAACGCAACTAAACCGGGGTGAAGGAAGACATAGTGTGGCTCGCGCCATTTGTCATGGCCAACGTGGCGAAATCAGAAAGCGCTATCGCGAAGGGCAAGAGGATCAACTGGGATCGTTGGGACTGGTAACAAATGCTACTGTTTTATGGAATACGCTGTATATGCAGGAAGCCCTTGGACATATTAATACTGATAGCCAGCCTACTGAAATTAATGAAGAAGATATATCCAGATTATCACCATTGATGCATGGCCATATCAATATGTTAGGTCATTACTCATTCACCTTGTCTGAAAATGTGATGAAAGGTGAGCTAAGACCGTTAAATCAACAGGTTAACGAATATATAGACGCTTAGCGTAGGTTTTCGCCCCATTGGACCTCAAACCCCGCTAACTTCTCTACGCTAATGAGACATAACCCTTTAGCTTAGGTTCTGTCGCATTAAGGCGTGGTCAGGTAACATGCTGTTTTTTTACGATGTTGCCTGCCCATGTCTCTGATCCGAAATGCCTTTAAACGCCTGCATTATCCCACTGATATCAACGCGCAATGTGTTCGTTGGTATCTGGCTTACGCCCTCAGCCTGCGCAATTTGGAAGAGATGATGGCAGAGCGCGGTATTATCGTTGACCACTCCACGCTTCACCGCTGGGTCATCCGCCGGGTGCCCTTGCTGGATAAGGCGTTTCGCCGGCATAAACGCTCAGTAGGTCGTCGGTGGCGCATAGATGAAACCTACATAAAAATCAAAGGTCAGTGGAAATATTTGTACCGGGCGGTCGATACTGCAGGCCAGACCATCGACTTCCTGCTGACGGCCAAACGGGACGCTGCAGCGGCATTGCGCTTCTTTCGCAAGGCCATTAGTCATCACGGCGAACCTGATGAGGAAGCGATTACCGTCAGGCAGAGTAAATACCTGAACAACCTGATAGAGCAGGACCATCGGAATATCAAACGATGCATACGGCTGATGCTGGGATTCAAATTCCGCTTAACTTTTTTACCTTTAATGCTACATAATCTTAAATAATTTGCAATGAATGAAGAATACAGAAACCACCGTACTGCGTGGACCGCTGGCGAATTGAGGTTTGTGCAAGCCCACTATCACACGCGACCCGTTTCAGAGATAGCGGTTCACCTGGGTCGCACTGTGACCGCAATAAGACTGGCGGCCAAATCGTTGGGGCTTTGTAAGGCACATGTGGGACCTTGGACGGAAGAGGAAAAAGAAATCCTCCGTACACATTATGCTAACGGTGAAGGGATAACCTATGTGCGCACCTTACTGCCAGGTAGAGAGAGAAAGTCCATTTTTATGATGGCAAAAGTGCTGGGGATAAAAAGTCTCCGGAGCTGGCAGGAAAGTGAAGTCCATATTTTGACACAGTTTTACGCCCTAATGGGCACCAAAGTGGCGCAAAAACTGCCGCGTAGGAGTGCTGAGTCGATCAAAATCAAAGCAAGCCAACTGGGCCTGAAATACACGAAATTCAGCGTACGAGAGACACCCTTTCAGCGCTGGAGTGATGAAGAATGGCGTTTGCTGGAGAGAAACCTGCATTTATTCCCTTCCGAGATGACAGCATTGTTTCCAAATCGAACCCAAACGGCGATTGAAAAGGCGAAAGAAAGATTAACTCACCGCAAACTCAGGCAGAAGACGCAGAGCAACTGAGGAAGCACTGTTGCAAATAGCCAATGGTGGTATCTTTTCGTTGGAGTTACAAGCGAATGAACCTTTTCCATGGTCAGCATTTTCAGAATGAGATCATCCTTTGGGCCGTTCGCTGATATTAAAAATATGGTATCAGCTATCACGAACTTCAGGAAATGCTGGCCTAATGCGGTGTGAATGTTGATCACACTGCGATTTACCGATGGGTTCAACGCCTATGCCCTGAAATGGAAAAGCGACGGTTGCCGTACTGGCGTAATCCCTCTGCTCAACCAATTGAAAGAGCTTGGCAATATGTTGAGTTTCCCGCTGATGCGCCCCGTTAACTCAGGCACTTTTCAATTGCGGGCATCGGGGCGAATTTTGCTCGTAATCTGTTTGTTTTTCAGTTGGGGCAGAAAGTTTATATTTTGCGGTACTTTTTCAAAAAAAATGGAAAAATACTCCTCAAAGATTACATTAGCTTTTCATCGTCCGAAGGTATGGCTGATGCATAAAGTTTAACCGTTTATCATACCCAAGCACGTGCTCTTTTTTTGAACACACAGGAGGCAGATCAGGCATATGAAAAGGTCGTTGAAGAGTTTGCTTTACTGGATCAACTGACGGAATTGCGAGGAAATGTAGGGTTAACCCGCGACAATGCAACAGTCAGTATGGGAGTCAGTAATCGGGTTATCAGTTAGCTGGAAAAAATGTTACCGGGGTGGGGTGGCGGACGCTGAAGGGTTATGCTCAAGCGTGTGGCGTGAAACTCGCGCTGACTGCACATCATGGATAAAGACATGGATAAAGACATGGATAAAGATTTATAGCGTTGGAACTGGATCCTGCTGTTCAGACAGCATCGTCGCTAATTGAACAGGATAGACATTGCGTAAGCGACAGCATTGAGATGACAATTATGAAAAGAAGATCAGAGACATATGAAATCAAAAAAATACGGTTACTCAATGCATTGTGGGAATTATGCATTACCCCTGATCAGGACACCCCAAAACCACTTCCTCCGCCTGAGTACTGGCGAAAAACGCGGGAATTGGCAGACCTGTGTGATGAGAATATTTATGTGACACGCCGATTGCTCCTGATACTTGATAATGAAGGAAAAGTATACTGCAGCCACCGAAAAATCAACAACTCACTGCGCTGGTATATTGTTACTCCATTCAAGTCTCAGTCATAGGGGTATGAGTTGAGCTGTTGGTTACTCGGACAGTGCCTCCTCAGAACCGGACTTGATGGTTAGGAAGTTGGATCCCTTTTTTTCCCTTAGGTCAGAGGCAAAATAGGGGGATAGGGCCATGCGTTTCATCCGCTCAGGCAGCACGAGGTTGACTATTGGTTAAAATAAACCCCATTTTGATGCCCAATACAAATTTCAGGCAGATCTTCCCTATGCCGCCTGCCGCAACCATCGCTCTGTTTTGAACTCCTGCCGACATCGCGCCAACAACTCTTCTGCACGGATACCAGCCTCCGCGCTGTTAAATACCATCCGACTACCACACAGCACGCACTGGTACGGATCCACATTGGTAAATTGTTTCATCAGCGACGCAAAGCCCGGTTTCGGCGGTTTTTTCTTCATTTCAATCCCCAGGGCGGTGTAGACCTTAGGCAATAACTCCCCCCGTTTGCGGTTGGCCAGAAAACCGTAATACCTGACCATCTTGAAATGGCGTGACGGGATATGGCTGATATAGCGCCACAACATCTCTTCCTGGCTGAGTCGTTGCGTGCGGTGTTGCTGAGTTCGGTGGTCATAGTAATGATGAACAACGGCTCCGCCGGTGTAATGACGCAGTTTTGAGGCTGCAATCGGTGGCCGTTTCAGATAGCGACCGAGGTAATTGACGTTTTGCCGGGCGTGTCGGGTCTTTTTAGCAAAGTGGATTTTCCAGCGCCGCTGAAACTGCGCCTCAAGAAACTGGCACCATTCCCGGTAATCCCTAATGTGTTGATAGCCGGCAGCAGATAAATTGAGCGAGGCATAGCTTTCTCGCAACAGGGTGATGACGGCCTGACGCCAATAGCGCTCAACGATTTTCTTTTTGAAGTAAACTGACCGCCAGATACCGTGTTTGAGGCACAAACCTCCGCGAGTGACGGACAGATGAATGTGCGGATGCTGATTGAGCTGGCGGCCATAGGTATGCAGGGCTACAAACAGGCCTATTTCGATATTGAGTTTTTTAGCCCATTTCAGCAGGGTATTGGCGGCGCAGGCGAAGAGTTTGTTGAGTAGGGGCCAGTTGTTGGCAAAGGCGGGCCAGAGTTTATCTGGCATGGTGAGGGTGATGTGCTGCCATTCGCAGTCGGGCAGGATGTGCTGTTGCTCAGCAATCCATTGCTCGGTGGCTTTCATGCCACAGGCGCTGCAGCCTTTGCTTTTACAACTTTGGCAGACGTATTTGGTGTGAGAACAGTGGGCAGAAGCGCAGCCATATCGGCGAACGCCCATGGCGCCGGTCCCGCAGGCGAGCATCCGCTCGACGACCCGTTTGGTCCATTCGGGGACGACGCTATCGTGTTTAGCGAGTAACTGGCCCCAGCCATCATCAATCTGGAAGAGGAGTTTTGACGGTCTAGGTATGTGCATACACGGGAGTATAGCGAGCTACGATGCCTGAAGAAAGTCACTTTCTAACAGCGTCTTAGCTCCCGCCGCAGGCGGGCTACTGTTCATAGCCTCCCCGCTTCACTGGCTTTGTCTCATGTGCATTTGTGCATAACTGACCGTTATAAATGAGAATATTCCCACACAGAAAGGGATGTAGTCCGATATAAACAGCATTTGCCTTACTGTAGAGTTAAACCACATCAAATCACTCACTAGCTATATTGCTTCATTAGTTTTATTCTAATTCTATCTTTTTAAAAGTATCAAATCATAAACAATGCTGACCAAAACAACTCTTTAATTATAATTTTATTTTTTTTCATAAAGGATATAGCCCAATATTTTTCTATTTAAATTGATAATATTCAATGAGTTGTAACCAATTGTAATTGAATTAGGTTGCATTTGTGTTTAACTAATCTTTACTCAAAATTTACAATATATCAAATCAAGGCGGTGTGGTTTTTTTAGGGATTTTTCCCTTGAATTTAATTTCACATGGTAATAAGGCAAATAGTTCAAATTAAATATGAAATATTTTGTAAGTAATAAATTTAGATTTATCCATAACCTGAACATTACTTACTAATAAGTAATATTTTATCAATTAACCAGGCATCTGAGCATAAAATGAAATTATCAACCAAAATAAGCGTGCTGACCGGACTTCTTTTTTTTGGCACTTCTATGGTCATGGCTGCTGATATAAGTACAATTAATATCACTGGCAACGTTATTGCAACGCCCTGTACCGTTGATGCGGCTAACTCAGTGATGAATATTGAATTTGATAATATCCAAGCAACAGCGTTAGCGACAGCGGGTTCTTTCAGTCCATGGAAAAGCTTTGCGATTACACTGAGCAATTGTCCGGTATCAACAACTAAAGTCAGTGCGGCTTTTTCAGGGACGGCAGATACGTCAGATGCAACACGTTATAAAAATACCGGCACAGCTTCTAATATGTCCGTTGAGTTGCAAAGCAGTGGTGGAGTTAATTTAGGAAACAGTAAAAAAACTAACGTCACAGTGAATTCTTCAAATAAACAAGCTGTTTTTTCATTGCAAACACGCGCTTATTCAGCTGCCGGTAATGTAATGCCCGGCACAATAAACAGTACTGTACTGGCAACTTTTACTTACCAGTAAATATGGGGTTCACATAATTAAATTTCAATAAAAAAAGAATTTTCCTACAAAAAATTCAATAAATGACCATATATTCCCATCGATACTTGATGCTATACTTCAAGTAGATTTTAGTAGTGGAAATACACTACTATTTATAATTAATAGTGATATGCCCCATTTCCTCTTCGTTATTGAAGCTTAAGAACACTCTTAATGCGGAAACTAGCAGTAATCTATAAACAGAAAATTAAAATACACTTTTATTTTTCATGTATGATCCTGTAACCCGGTTACAGAAAGTAACAGTATTTACACTCTTATTAACTGCCGTCTGGCACGTTATTTATATCACCGTCTACATATATTTATGCAGGCGTACTTATCAAATATTTAATGGATATTGAAATGAAAAATAATTTATTCACCCTTGCATTAGTCGTTTCTGGTTTTTTAGCCACCTCCGTTTATGCTGCTGACGGCGTAATCAATTTTACCGGTGAAATTATTGACTCAGCTTGTCAAGTCGATGCTAACTCAGTGAGTAAGAGTGTTTCACTGGGTAAAATTGCCGCTTCATCATTTGCCGGTGTCGGCTCTACTGCTACCGCAACCAACTTCCAGTTGGTTCTTGCTGAGTGTCCGCTCGCCGCATCAAGCGCCACTATCAAATTTGATGGAACCAGTGTTGCCGGTGACAATAGTGTGTTGGCTCTGACTCCGAACGCTAATGTTGCTAAAGGGGTGGGCATCCAGTTATCTGATGCATCTCAGAACGTTATAAATCTATTCGAGAATTCTGCACCTTACACCCTCAAGACCGGCGCTGGCTCTACGACCAATCTGGACTTTACCGCACGTTATATAGCAACTCAGGAGACCGTGAGTGCTGGTAGCGCAAACGCGGTTGCCCAGTTCACCGTGATTTATCAGTAATCTTTCTTTTCATTGTACACGTTAGGAAAATTTTGCTGAAAGTAGGCCGGTATTAAACCGGTCTTATTTTTTTGAATGGAAATAATATGAGAATTTCCATATGATTAAACGTTTTCATCAGGCATATTGAACTGTCGCGCCTCTTAACTTAAGTTTTCGTTATTACCGAATTAAATTATATAGTTGGTTGAGCGCAAGTAATGGTCTTTAAATAAAGACTAGGTAAACCAGAATCGCCTAAAGCATCTATACTTTATTTAGATCTCATTCGGATTCGCATACAGGAAATTTCAATATGAAATCATGGTCAATGGCATTAGTGACAGGTTTACTCGTTACCGCATTTAGTTCAACAGCAGGTGTTATTGTGGGGGGGACTCGTCTTATTTATGATTCCGCCAAAAAAGAAGTGACATTAAGTGTCAGTAACCCTGATAACGTTGCTTACTTGATTCAATCTTGGGTGGACACGCAAGAGGGGGCAGAGGCTAAAGCTCCTTTCATTATCACGCCTCCTTTATTTCGGTTGGACAGTAATAAAAGTAACGTTTTACGGGTCGTCCGTGCTGGGGGGAACTTACCGGAAGAGAAAGAATCACTGTTTTGGTTGAACATCAAATCAATTCCTTCCAGTGAAAAAACAGATAACACTTTACAAATTGCAGTAAAAACAAGGATAAAACTGATTTATCGTCCGCAAGGAATGAAAGAAACACTAGATCAGTCTGCAAAAAATATTAAATGGCAACGAAATGGTAATACCCTTAAAGCTATCAATGACTCTGGTCATTACGTGACATTTTTTTCCATCAATGTTGGGGGAAAGGATATCTCAGAAGTAACAATGGTAGCCCCCGGGTCTACATTGACTATGCCCCTACCCGCAGGCAGTGCCGGTAACAGTGTCAATTGGCAAATCATTAATGATTACGGTGGTACCAGTGAAACCTATAGGGCCTCACTGTAAATTTAATCGGTTGATTTGTTAAAAAAAGCTACCGCGTAAATATTTTTTGGTAATAGAAAATGAAAAAAGGTCCGGCCCCAAAAACCATCAAAAAAATAAAACGCGATGCCTGTTTGACGCGGCTCAGTTACCTAATTTTGTGTCAATTGGGGTTGCTGATCACTGGTATCAGTAACACACAGGCACAAGAATATTTTAACCCAGCATTATTGGAACTGGATAACCCATCCCAAGCAGGTGCTGATTTATCCGTATTTGAACAAAATGACATGCAAGCTCCGGGGAAATATCGTGTTGATGTTCTACTCAATAACCAACTTATTGATACTCGCGAATTGGAGTTCACTCTGGTAAAAGGAAGTACCGGTAATGAAAGCCTACAGCCTTGCTTGTCATTTGATGATCTCAAAAAATTAGGAATTAAAGTTGATGCATTCCCTGAATTAGAAAAGAAAGGTTGTGTTGATTTATCCGCTGCTATTCCGCAGGCATCTTCAGAGTTTAATTTTGGCCAACAGCAGGTTAACCTGAGTATTCCACAGGCAGCGTTGACCCAGCAAATCCGAGGATATGTCCCCCCAGAGCAGTGGGATAAAGGCGTCACTGCATTTCTGGCTAATTATAGTTTTAACGGTTCTAACAGCAAATCGAATAATGAAAGCGGAAATAGCAATAATAGTTATTTTTTGAATTTACGTACAGGGTTGAATACCGGCCCGTGGCGATTGCGTAATAACTCGACCTGGAACCGTGACGCTGAAGGTTCAGATAAGTGGAGTTCAATAAATACCTATTTGCAGCGTGATATTATTGCTCTACACAGCCAGCTTACATTGGGGGACAGCACTTCCCCGAGTGATATTTTTGACAGTGTGCCATTTCGTGGCGGCCAATTAGCTTCAGATGAAGACATGTTGCCGGATAGCATGAGAGGTTATTCTCCCGTAGTCCGCGGGATTGCAAGAAGTAATGCCCAGGTTACCGTGCGTCAGAATGGTTTTGTTATTTATCAGAGCTATGTTTCACCAGGGGCATTTGAAATTAATGATCTGTATTCGACCTCTAGCAGTGGTGACCTGGCCGTAACCGTCACTGAGGCTGATGGCCGTGAACAGAACTTTATTGTGCCTTTTGCCTCAGTTCCGGTTTTGCAACGTGAAGGGACACTCAAGTACAGCTTTACCGGCGGTAATTATCGTTCTTCTGATAATAGTGTGGATAAAAATACCTTTGCGCAGGGAACGGCTATTTACGGTTTACCCTGGGGTTTAACGATATACGGAGGGGTACAGGGTGCCGCAAATTATCATTCCGTTGCCAGTGGGATCGGTAAAAACATGGGGCGTATTGGCGCGGTATCACTGGATATTACCGAAGCAAAATCGACCTTATCGGATGAGAGTAGCAGTAACGGTCAGTCATGGCGTTTCCGTTACGGTAAGAGTTTTGTTGACATTGGAACCAACCTTAGTCTCGCTGGTAATCGCTATTCCGAGCAAGGTTTTTATACCTTGCAGGAAACGCTGGATACCTATAATAGTAATCACACCCCTTGGTTTAAACAGCAAAAACGCAGCCGTGCAGAGGTTGTTATCAGTCAAAATCTCGGGGAGTTCGCAGGTTCCCTTTCGTTAAGCCTGATCGATGAAAGTTATTGGAATAACGGTCAAAAAACTCAATCAGTGAGTATTGGTTATAGTAATAGCTGGCAAGGGATCAGCTATGGCATTAACTATAATAGAAGCCAGAATGCAGCCAGTATGAATGGAACCCTCAGTCAGACTTCTGATCAGATAGTTGCTTTAAATATCAGTATTCCACTCAACCGCTTTATGAGCAATTCATGGGTAAATTACACCATGAGCGACACCAAAGGTGGGGCAACGACTCATAACGTTGCATTAAATGGTACCGCGCTGGAGAAAAATAATCTGAGCTGGGGCGTTAACCAGGGCTATGCCTCGCAGGGCGATGGGATGAATGGCAATGTAAGCGCCAGTTATGACGGTAGCATTGGACAGATTAATGGTGGTTACAGTTACGACAATAATCAAAAAAGGATTAACTATGGTGTGCAGGGTGGAATTATTGCTCATTCGAGCGGTATCACACTTTCACAGCCATTGGGTGAAACAATAGTATTGGTGAAAGCACCGGGTGCCAAGGGTGTAGCCGTCAATAATAATCGCGGAATTAAAACAGATCGGTGGGGATATGCTGTGGTGCCCTATACCAGCCCGTACCGTAACAACCCAATCAGCCTTGATACCAGTTCGCTGCCTGATGATGTTGAACTTGAGCTAACCAGCCAAACGGTCACTCCGACGCGGGGGGCCGTGGTCGTGGCTAATTATCAGACAAAAATTGGTCAGCGAATAATGATGACATTACAACAAGCAAATGGTCAGTGGGTACCTTTTGGTGCCATGGTCAGTGATATGGCCAATCCATCAACAACTGGTTTTATCGTTGGCGATAGTGGTCAGGTTTATCTGACCGGCATGACAAGCATCGGCAAGCTGCAAGTTCAGTGGGGAAAAAATAGTGATAGTCAATGTGTGGTTGATTACCAGTTGCCTAAAAAAAGTACTCAGGACACAACCTCAAACGGTATCCAAATTATTAATGGCCTCTGCCAATAAAGGAACAGAGATGAAAGTTATATGTAATGCTGGTTGTATGATGTTATTTTTATATAGCATTCACTCATGGGCTTTTACTAGTTGTACAGTTAACTCATCTGGGATCACGATCAATACCAGCTCGTTAATAATCAATAGGGATGCTGTTAATGGTACGCGCATAGAACCATCAAATGTAACCTCACCTATCACACTACTATATACTTGTCCGGCGGGTCTTTCCTATCCATCAGGGAATCAATATGCAGGCGTAAAAGCTATCACGGCCTCTTCAGGAATGAGCAGTGGTGGAAGCCCTATCTTTAATACCAATATTCCAGGCCTGGGAGTACAACTGGGTGCTGTGACCTCTGCGGGGAATCTCACCGGTTGGATTGGGACGGGTAATAATATAGATGGAAATATTAATCAGGTTGCATTCATATCCTCTCCGAGTGTGATGCCGTCATTATATGCCGGAGCAGCTGTCGCTTTTTATAAAACAGGTCCTATGACCTCGGGTGTATTAACACAAAGAGTTGGGTCAATGATTCTTGGCGCTACAGGAAGTTGGGCCACCGAAGTCCCAATTAATATTAGCGGTATGACAGTGACCGTCTTATCCTGTTCGCTCACGACACCAACGTTTACCGTGCCGCTAGGGAATATCTATGCGACCAGTTTTACCGGGGTGGGTAGTTTCACAGGGGCACAAAGTTTTAATTTGGGTCTGAATTGTGCCAGTGGCTCCAAAATCAATGTGTCGATGGCTGGTACACAAGATGCCAATACGGTTAACACCAGTGTACTAGCGTTAACCGGTGCCGGAACTGCGGGCGTAGCCAAAGGGGTCGGTGCACAAATCCTGTATAATAATAGCCCACTGACTATTGGTAGCTGGTTGTTACTAAAAACCTCGGCGGGGGGAGTAGAAACATTCCCATTTACAGCACGTTATTATCAAACATTGAGCAATGTTTTGCCTGGTACCGCCAATGCAACAGCAACACTCAATATTACTTATCAATAAGTAAGGTTCTGTCGCATTAAGGCGTTGTAAGTATTCAGCGCTGTTTTTTTGTGATGTTACCTACCTATGACTCTGATCCGAAATGCTTTCAATCGACAGCATTACCCCGCTAATGTTATTGCTCTGTCGCATTAGCGTAGGTAAGTCAGCAAAAGTAGCGATGCCGTTTTTTTAGGCAGCCAACCAATAAAATTGTTCTGCTGGTGATAAATGTTCTTCGGCGGGATGCTGAAGTTGCCCTTTACGTATCATCTGTAACAACTCGATGCCTGCTAACAGCGTCTGCGCACGCCGAAATGATTTAAATCCCAGCATCAGCCGTATGCGTCGTTTGATATTCCGATGGTCCTGCTCTATCAGGTTGTTCAGGTATTTACTCTGCCTGACGGTAATCGCTTCCTCATCAGGTTTTTCAGCGTTGAGCGTGGCTAAAGCTGCGGTGTTGGCGCCACTTTTATCAAGGTTCACTGTCTCAGGTTCATCGTGGTGTCGAGTGGCTTTGCGAAAGAAGAGTAATACCGTTGCAGCATCCCGTTTGGCGGTCAGCAGGAAGTCGAGGGTCTGGTCTGACGAATCAACAGCCCGGTAGAGATATTTCCACTGACCTTTGACTTTGATGTCAGTTTTGTCCATGCGCCACCGACGACCTACTGAGCGTTTA
Source organism: Yersinia sp. 2553 StPb PI (assembly GCF_052217105.1). Lineage (NCBI taxonomy): Bacteria > Pseudomonadati > Pseudomonadota > Gammaproteobacteria > Enterobacterales > Yersiniaceae > Yersinia > Yersinia sp. 2553 StPb PI. The sequence continues at coordinate 122,964 of NZ_JAZGPX010000001.1, forward strand.
TGCCGGCGAAACGCCTTATCCAGCAAGGGCACCCGGCGGATGACCCAGCGGTGAAGCGTGGAGTGGTCAACGATAATACCGCGCTCTGCCATCATCTCTTCCAAATTGCGCAGGCTGAGGGCGTAAGCCAGATACCAACGAACACATTGCGCGTTGATATCGACGGGATAATGCAGGTGACGGAAAGCTTTTCGGATTAGAGACATGGGTAGGCAACATCGTAAAAAAACAGTACTGTTACCTGACGACGCCTTAATGCAACAGAACCTATTGATAACTTAAATACATATTACTTGAAATATAGAGAAAAATAATAGTTAATTATATATTTTTAACAATGTCGAGGTTTTCTCAGATTGTTCTAGTATTAATTTTCATTGAAATTATATGTTGTAGCAGCATGTGTATTACAGCCGATTTATTTTCATATATAAATCAATTATATTTTTTGATTTGTATTTTGTTTTTATATTTTTCCTATGTGTAAACACTGTTTTTACACTAATATTTAGTTGAATTGCAATGTCTTTACTTGACATTCCACGAAACATATAGCTGCAAATTTCCATTTCCCTTGGTGTTAATAAGGTTTTCTTTGCTGTATTGAAATTATTTTTTCTTAAAAAGAAATTGGGATTATAAATAAAGTTATAAAGGTCTTTTTCCATCTTATTTAATGATGATTCTTTACTCATAATAAATGGCGACTCTTTCTGCATCGCAATATAGCCATTAGAAGCTTCATTTTTTTTTGTAAAAATTAGAATTCGGCCATTTTTTAATTCAATAAAATGGAATAATCTGTATAAATCAATTCTTCCTATATTGTCAACATCAATGATAATCATCGGATGAATATCATTATAAATATTTTTTTCTAAGCTTGATAGACTTTCACATATAATTAGATTGTTACTTTCTGATTTTTTTATATTTAAAACATTATTTTCCAGGGATGACTGTAAAAAAAAACTAATTAACGCACTATCACTGTAAATAAGAATACTCATCTATTATATCCCATTGGGTTAAAGCCTATTTAGCTACTTAACATTCTCGTGTGCTACATGATAATGCTAAGTGACATAGTCGAAAAATATAAAAATAAATTGGGGTTAACTTACCCATTGAAAAATATTCTTTATATTCAGTATCTTATATATAAAATTAAATTTTATATATTGGAATGTTTCTTTATAATTATAGGAAAAATCTTTTTTGTATGTAAGTATATCGCCTACTTCATTGGAGGTATTTTCTTTTTTTTATGATTAAATAATAACGACTGTCTAGTATTGCGGTTCTGTCGCAATAGTACAGGTAAGTTAGAAAAAGTTGCGCTGCCGATTTTTTAGGCCGCCAACAGATAAATTTGTTCTCACTGTGATAAAGGCTACCACGGTAGGATGCGGAAGTCGCCCCTTGCGTATCATTTGTACTAGCTCAATGCGCGCCAATAGGTATTTTCACTGGCCTCTGATTTTAATTTAAGTCTCGTCCATGCACCCACTTTATGCTAATAAAAGGTCTTATCTAGTAGCTGCACCAGGCGGATAGTCCAGCGGTGTAACGTGGAATGGTTAACTATAATACTGTGTTCTGCCATCATCTCTTCCAAATTGCGCAGGCTCAGGCCGTAAGTCAGATACCAGTGAACACATTGCGCTATAATATCTATGGGATAGTCGTTTAAAGGCTTTTCGTATCAGAGGCATAGGCAGGCCGCATCGTCACAAAAACACAGCATGTTACCTGACGACACCTTGATGCGATAGACCCCAGATTGTCCCAGGAAAAATAATTCACATTTTAGCAGTATAAAAATAAATGCAACTTTTGATGATTTTTTTCTGTTAACGGAACAAAACTGAATTGTCTCTATATCCAACAGAAAGGTTTGTTGAGAAAATAGAATTAGATAATTTTCTTCGATAATAGAAAATATTTAGGTTGTCGACCGACTACTATAAGGCCTTAAAAGGCGTTTGCGAAACTGATCATTTGCTTCAACTTTCCGTGGTCAATTTCGATAAAATTATCGTTCTAAGCATTTTATGTCACATGAGGTTTCATGTGTCAATGATATTACATCAACATAAGGTACTCCGTTGATTTTTTATAAATATAACAGCCAGCACCTGAATGTGGGTTAACACTATTGGTAAACAGATGATCACGTTAATCATTTGCATCCCTCAAGTTCTTTATATAAATCTATTGTATTTTTTAATTGAAATTTTTTTAAAATATTCGTTCGGTGTGTACTGATGGTTTTATTGTTAATATTGAGTTTTTTTGCGATTTCACTATTTGAATCACCCTTTAAAATATAGTGAATGACTTGTTCTTCACGCTTGGTTAGTTTGACTTTAGCATTATCACTTTCAAACGGCACCGTCTTCATTTCATGGTTTAAAATAAAATTGGACAGTGTCAACTTCAAAAATTCGACAGGCGTCACTTTAGTTATATAACCACATGATATTTTTACTAATTCCATCATGATATATGAATGACCTGGGTCAACTATCGAAGTGTATAAAAATAATCTTGATTCTTTATTGATATTGTCAAAAATAAACGAAAGTTCTAATCTAGATATTCCATCCATGTCTAAAATGATTAAAGGACACTCTAACGTTGTTATTGATATTTTAAAATCCTCAAATGATTCCTGTATTTTAATTGTTGTGATGTCGGTAAGGCTTTCATTGATGACTTCATTGATGATTTCTTTTAGAGTGTATCTAATGAGAGAGTAATTGCTGAAAATAATGACGTCACCCATGTTGAACTCCAATGTTTTTGATGTAGTTTTTTTGGTTGTTATTGAATTATAAGAGAAAGACTAACTTCCGTTAGTTAATTATTTCCCTTCTTAGGGTAAAACCAAATTATTGACCATTTTCTTTACAAGAAAGTGTAAAAAGTCAGATCAAGTAAATGAATGAATTTCCGGGTCCTGATTGACGCTCAATACAGGCCCCGGAAAATACTCTTAGAAGTTGTATTTAAGGCCTAACATGACCGCCGTATCACTGTAGCCTTTGTTGCCCACTTGCTGACCAACATTGCCCCACAGATTCACTTGCTTATTGAGCTGCCCTTCAACACCCATTTTCAGTTCCGCAATATTGGCTGCGCCGTCTTGTTTCACGGTCACGCTATCCATTGTAGTACCAAAATCGTTGGTATTATGGACCCAGTTCGCTTCAACAAACGGCTGGAATACCCGGTCTTTGCCTTTGTCCTGGTCACTGTAGCCCTTCATAAACGCTTTCACGCCCAAACGGGTCTGGATATTGCCATCACCTTCACCTGACACATTCGTGCCGTTGGCTTCTTTATGGTCATCGGCTTTCACACCCATCCACGTCACTTGTGCTTTTGGCTGGATAAAGTACGTGGCGTTTTTAGCAGCATTCTCGCCCACTTTAAAGGTATAGCCACTCTCAACAGAAGCCGTTACCCCTTTGGACTTGTATTCTTCAGACGCTAAATCCTGACCCTCCACGGTGTTGTTAAACCAGCTGTACTGTGCCCAGCTGTCCACGTATAAGCCAGACTTGTCGGCATCATTGGCATACCAGGTACCGTAAATGCCGGTGCTGTAACCGTCAGTTGACCCTTTGGCGTTGTAACCCGACAAACTGGACACTGTGGTACTCTTGCTGTTGCCGTAACCGGCCATCAGGCCCAGATGGAAACGGTCCCTGTCGTTATTGCTCCATTGCGCAATATCGCCACCCAGTTGCACCACGTAACGGTTAGCCTGTGTGCGCAACTGACCCGAGGTATCACGGGAACGATTGTGCCCGCCTTCATTACGCAGCCACAGGCTGGTGACTTTCTGCTCGCCGGTCAGGGCATCAATGTACTGCGTTTCACCCAGGCGGTCATGCAGTGTAGTGACAAACATATTATTGACTGCCGCCAGGTTGGCGGTATAGCTGCCAGCTTCCGGACGTTGAAGCAGTGTTGGTGGTGTTGGTGTTGGTGTTGGTGTTGGTGTTGGTGTTATTACACTGGTCAGATACCAGTTGCTGGCATTTGTATCTGCACCGCGCACCAATAAGTAATCATAGGCACCCGCCACAATACGGCCATTTTTGACAAACTCCCCATCAGAAACACCGCTGACCTGTATTAACTCAATACCGTTGAGCGTTGCGGCACCACTGCCACCGAGGTTGTTCACTCCCACATACGTGGTTCCGGCAGTACTGCCGTTCACCACCAACTTATCGGTGACCGATGCATCATCAGCCAGCACGGTATTCAACAGCAGGCTGCCGCCATTCCCCACATAATCGCCGTTAATGATGGTGACATCGCCCGCGCGGCCGTTGTCCATGCTCAGGATACCGGTGCTGGCGTTGGTGAAGGTACCAACATTGTTGAATGTGGTGGTCTGCACCGGGTCAGTTACAGACCCGTTCGCGGCGATAAGGGTGCCGTTATTGACCAGGCTATTGCTGGCTGTCAGCGCGCCGAACTCATTGGTCCCACCTGCGGTGACCCAAGAGCCGCCGGCGTTGTTAATGACACGGTTGCCTTCATCGCTCAGTTGAACAGTCCCCTGCAACAGGCCACTGTTGGTGAGGGTTCCCTGTGCTCCGCTGGTCTGGATAGCGATATCTGAAGCGCTGCCTGATAAATTACGGACAGTCCCGGCGTTGGTGATATCGATTGGCGTGGTCGAATTGACGTCAATACCGGTAAGAGCGCCTTGCACCGTACTGCCAGTGTTCACCGAGACAGAGACCGGTCCAAGGCCGGTGTTTATCGCCTGAATGCCACTCTGGGCTGTGCCGGTCACCGTACCGGTGGTGGTAATCGATGTTACCCCCGTGCCGCGATTTTCAGCAAGAATACCAACGTTTCCGGAGACATCAGCGGCCTGGATGGTCAGGTCGGTGCCTTGGTTATAAGCATAAATACCAGACTCGTCCGTACCAGTTGCAGTGCCAGTGCTGGTGATGGACAGCGCACCAGTGCCACTGTTGATGGCTAAAATGCCTGCATCGCCTCCAAAGACATCAGTGGCGTGGATGGTCAGGTCTGTGCCGAGGTTGGTAGTAGAAATACCATATCCATCCGTACCCGTACCCGTTGCCGTGCCGGTGCTGGTGATTGACAGCGCACCTGAACCGTCGTTTCGTGCGAGAATACCGGACTGGTCTCCAGACACCGTGCCGGTGGTGGTAATGGACATCTCCCCCGTACCGCTATTGGTGGCATAAATGCCTGCACCTTCACCAAAGACATCGGCAGCCTCAATGGTCAGGTCCGTGCCATCGTTGGTGGCCCTAATGCCGTACCCGGTAGTGCCAGTTACCACGCCTGTCGTGGTAATGGACAGCACGCCAGAGCCGTTATTGGTGACATCAATACCTGCAGTTCCCCCGGAGACATCGGCAGCCTTTATGGTCAGGTCCGTACCGACGTTAGCAGCAGCAATACCAGACTCGACCGTACCAGTTGCAGTGCCAGTGCTGGTGATGGACAGCGCACCTGAACCACGGTTGTCAGCATTAATACCGTAATACAGTCCGAAGGTATCAGCGGCCTGTATGGTCAGGTCTGTGCCGATATTGGTAGTAAAAATACCAGATCCCTCCGTACCCGTTGCCGTGCCGGTGCTGGTGATTGACAGCACGCCAGACCCACGGTTGTCAGCATTAATACCGTAATACAGTCCATTGTTATCGGCGGCCTGGATGGTCAGGTCAGTGCCAGTGCTTTCGGCTGCAATACCGCTCCCACCGTTTATGCCGGTATTTATGCCAGTGCTGGTGATGGACATTGCACCCGTGCCGTAGTTATAGGCGAGAATACCGGACCGGTCTCCAGACACCGTGCCGGTGGTGGTAATGGACATCTCCCCCGTACCGTTATTGGTGGCATAAATGCCTGCACCTTCACCAAAGACATCGGCAGCCTCAATGGTCAGGTCCGTGCCATCGTTGGTGGCCCTAATGCCGTACCCGGTAGTGCCAGTTACCACGCCTGTCGTGGTAATGGACAGCACGCCAGAGCCGTTATTGGTGACATCAATACCTGCAGTTCCCCCGGAGACATCGGCAGCCTTTATGGTCAGGTCCGTACCGACGTTAGCAGCAGCAATACCAGACTCGACCGTACCAGTTGCAGTGCCAGTGCTGGTGATGGACAGCGCGCCAGAACCACGGTTGTCAGCTCTAATGCCTACATCACCTCCAAAGACATCAGTGGCTTGGATAGTCAGGTCTGTGCTGAGGTTATCGTTGTAGGCATTAATGCCGTGCCCAATTATGCCAGTCACTGTGCCAGTGCTGGTAATGGACAGCGCGCCAGAACCGGCGTTGTTGGCGTAAATTCCGACCCCTGCAGTTACCATACCTGTCGTGGTAATGGACAGCGTTCCCGTGCCAAAGAGATTGGCTACAATGCCTAGACCGCCGCCAAAGACATTGGCAGCTCGGATAGCCAAGTCAGTGCCGGCGTTGTTGGCAGAAATGCCCATCTGGCCTGTGGTGGTCACATTGCCAGTGGTAGTGATGGACAGCTCACCTGTGCCATTGTTATAGGCATCAATACCTAACATACCTCCAAAGACATCTGCAGCCTGGATTATCATGTCCGTGCCTGTGCTATTGGTAGCACTAATGCCAAACAGGTTTGTTCCGGTGACTGTACCAGTGGTAGTGATTGACAGCACTCCTGCACCGTCGTTTCGTGCTAAAATCCCGTACTCCTGTCCGGTGATAGTTGAACCATTGTCGTCGGTAAAACTCAGACCGTCGGTCCCATTCAGATTAAACGCCTCGTCTGAACTGGTAACGATGCCGAAGTTAGGCTCAGTGGTTACTGACAACGGTGAACCTGACAAGTACTGAGTGGAATCGGTTACGCTATCCTGAACTCCCGAACAGGTATAAACACCGAGCGAGCCAGTACACGAGCCTGCGTGAGCCATTCCGGCCATACTACAGAGGATGACTGTACTCAGGGTGCTCAGAAGAAATTTACGCCTACGAGTATCGCTGGGATGAGGGCAACGGGTTAATTTTAACATTTAATTTATCTGTTCCTGTGGAAGGTATTGTTGCCTTTTATAAGGGCTACGGTATGGTTGTGGCATGTGCTACCAATAAAGGCATCAATATCTGTAATTCAAAGAAATAATACAGACAAAAACCATCAAAAAGGGCCGCAATAAAATTATAGGAAAAAAGTCCTAAATAGCTAATACCGGACAAGTCGATGTTAGGGGACATCTTATTAGAAACAATACCTTTGGCGGTCGTCCTTAACTGAGTAATTCTATTGATTGGCTACGGGATAAGTATGGCTCACGATGTTTCTATAAACGCTCAACAATGATATTGTTATATAAGACAGTATTATATGGCGATAATTATTAACTTGATATAGGAATACAGCCTCTATTCAGTGAGAAATTTCCCATTTAACAGGGGCGATTTTGTCGCATTAAGGCGTTGTCCGGTAACATGCTATTTTTTGTGATGTACATTCCGCTGCTCTGTTGAAAATATTCTACAAAATCGAAGGGGCCTTATTCTGGGCATAGTGAGGCCACTAACGAATAGAACGGGGCTTGTTGCAAAAAAATGGAGTTGTCATGAAAACTGAGGCTATTCATCCCTTTTTCAGTGAACCCGCATGACCCCTAGCGATTTCAGCGGTTCTGTCGAAAATATTGGGCAAAGTCGAGTGTGGCCTTATTCAGGGCGTAATTAAGCCGCTAACGAATAAAACTGCCTCCAGGCTGGCGTATCGCCGGCGTTTTCCAGTTGTCCTTTCTTAAGCATCCTATGCAACTCAATTCCCGCAATAGTCGCTTCGGCCGTTTCAAATGATTTAAATCCGAGCGTATATTTCGTGATGTTTTTAATCCCTCGATGGTCTTGCCTCACCAAATTGTTCAGGTATTTTATTCTCCTGACCTCAATCAACAAAGGCCAAAGACCGTAGAGGAATAACAGGTTATTGATACGCTCTAACGCCGCAGTATTCGCGCCTGATTTATCAATATTGACCTTCTCTGGAAATCCACTGGCGCCAATCGCTTTTTTGAAAAACCTCAATACCGCCGCGCGGTCACGGGTTTCTGACAACATAAAATCAATCGCATGCCCGTCATTATCCACCGCCCGATAAAGGTAAACCCACTGGCCATTCACTTTGATATAGGTTTCGTCCATCGTCCAACTGCACCCTACAGGCCTCTTGCTTTTTCTGAAAGAATGCTCAAGTTGCGGCGCATAATGGGCGACCCATTTTTGCACTGTTGAATGGTCTACAGTGGCGCCCCGCTCTTCCAGAAGCTCTTCTATATGACGATAACTGAGCGGGTAGGCAAGCTTCCACCGCACAGCCATCAAAATGATATCTTTAGGAAAGTGGCGACCTTTAAAACTGAGCATCATTCAACCTTTACTCGGATGTCTTGGTCCGTAGTATCACTGAGCTTTCAGATTTTCGACAGAACCGCACGCAGTGCTGAATGGTCTCCTCCGGGGTGTCATAAAAGAACTCGGCGACGTCGCCAAAATCGCTTTGAGGCGGAGTAGAGACCAGAAAACGCTTCGGATAACAGGGGCGAGGGATGGCTGTTCCTGACGCGGTGTAGCCTGATTTACCGGGTTTACGCTTTCTGGGGGATTTATTGCGAGCCATGTGGATGAGTACCTGGGGAAATTATCATGCCGCAGAGTATAAAACGGTGCGCCGGCGCTGAACACCCCTGAAGCTGCACCGCAGCGCCGCCCCCGCCGCAGGCGGGCTACTGTTCATATAGGAATACAGCCTCTATTCAGTGAGAAATTTCCCATTTAACAGGGGCGATTTTGTCGCATTAAGGCGTTATCCGGTAACATGCTGTTTTTTATGAGAACGTAGCCCGCCTTTTCCAACAACGTAAAGGACAATATCAACATCCGCAAAATGAGGGATTGTCACCTGTGGAACAATTTTATCTGTTGGCTGCCTAAATAACCGGCAGCGCCACTTTTGCTAACTTCTCTACGCTAATGCAACAGAGCCTAATTAATCAGCTCCAGCGTCAGAAGAGACTCTTTTGTCGTGCTCACCCCGACTCTGGCCTCTTCGTTTGTCATAATAGGTTCTATCTCCACACGGACACTGAAGACTTTTCCCTTGACAAGCTGTCTGTTAAGAGTGGCTCCCACCGCCTGCCCAGGTTGCAACCGCTGTGACTCCGACGCAGACCCAGTCACACCGCCATCCGGGGTGACCGGCATTATCTGCACGCTTTCTCCATCCCGCTGCATATCAAACAGACGCACCACCACGCTGCCTCGCTCGCCATAACGCAACTCTCCATTACCCGAACGGTCGCCGCGCAGCGCCAACCGCAGGGGCTGCGTGTAAGGACACACCACACTCAACGTCAGTGTTCGCTTGCCAGGGGTTAGCGTATTGCCACCTGGAGAGGCGGCCTGCAGTTGCCCGCGAGACTGGTTACCGTAGTCAATCACTCCGCCGCCGAGAGACAGACTGCAACGGGTATCCACCAGCAGAGAAGGGGGCTGAGCCTCCGTTAACGCAGGCTCAGCCCCGGCAAGCGAGCTGAGCCCCCAGCCCAGCATCAGGGCAATAAAATAGGTTCTTTTCATGGCAGCTCCAGAGTTACGCCGGTTATCGGCATTGCGCATTAGCGGTCTCAAACAGTTCGCCCCGCACGGCTTTTTCAGGCAGGCTAAGCACGATACTGCACAGCGTCTGGCCCGAGGTTTGTACATCCAGCTTCATGTTGTTGGCCGCATCAGGAATAAACAGCTGCCCTTTGTTACCCACAACGGTCACGAAGTTACCCTCACTGTTGAACACACTGGCCCCGAGGGGTAAAGGATTACCCTGCACATCTCTCACTTCAGCCAAGACCCGACGGCTACGCACAACATCAAAATTGACGTAACTCACCGAACCCCGCGCCGCCTCGGTTTCCTGCCAAGCGTTGCCAATATCGATATTTTTCTCCAGACTGCGGGTATCCAACTGAATGGCAGAACGTTTGTAACCACTGAGCGACGGCAGCACCGCGTAGCCGCGCCTGTCGGTCCAGGCAGGACCGACAGGCGTTTCCAGGCGTACCCCCCCCTCTTCACCTACCTTGGCGATACCAAAGGTGTCACCCACACGGTAAGGCGACAACGTCACGCCATGGTCATGTGCCACCACGGCACCTGTGGCGCGTGCTGACCAGGTGGTGTTATTGTCAGAATTCCGGCTGAGGCTGCCGTTGAGCTGGCTGATGGGGGTCACCCAGTCTGCGCTGCCCGTACTAGACGTTCGTTGGTTACGAAAATCACGGTCGCTGGACAGGCTCCACCCACGGTCCTGGCTGGAGCGGTTGCTGTAGCGCACCCCTGCGCGGTTGCTGCTGCCGCTGCTGTTGAAGTAGCTGCTGACGCTGCGGCTATTGTCAAATGGAATATTGACGGTCAGGAAGGCGCGGCTCTCTGCATCGGTGGTACGGCTCCCACTGCTGCGCTCCAAGCTAGCACCCAAGTAGACTTGGCCGAACTGTTTGCTCCAGCCCCCGCGCAGGTAGTCGGTGTGGTAACCGTCAAAGGTGGTGCTACGAGCCCAAGCAACAGACAAACTGCCCAGGTTTTTCTCTGACCAGTTGACCCCTCCGCCAATCTGGTTACGGCTGCTCCCTGTGGTGTTCTGGTCATCTGCCTGCAAAGCATCGCTCAACTCCCGGTAACCAGCGGTTTTCTGCGATGCATTGACGTTGACCCCGATGCGTTCAGTCAGACTGTGGTTCAACGAGGCCGATAGCGAGACACCCTGACTCCCGTGCTTGTTGTCCTGGGCCACGGTGGTTTGCAATGACAGCAGGGTGGCATCAAACAATTGACTGTCCAGCCCGATAGCGCCCGCACGATAAGGCGTAGAACCCAACAATCCGGCATTTAATGTCGCTTGTGGGACCAACGTCCACCCATTGGCAATCGTGCCAACCAGAGGGGCTTCACTACTGCCTTTCTGGTCAATTTTTCCCACACCGAAAGACACCCCAGGCGCCACTGTGGTTCCGTTCAATAACAAGGCGGACGCCGGTACGGTGAACTGGCGCGTCGCCCCCTCACCGCCGGTGACAGTCACGACCAGGTCTGAGCGAGTATTAAGCAGCGAAAACCCCTGAAGACGAAAAGGGCCGGCTGGCACGGTGGTGCTGTAAACCAGTACCCCGGACTGCCGTACCTCGACCACGGACTGGTTGTCGGCAATCCCTTCCACCAAACCGGCCCCGCCGCGGTTACCCTGCAGTGCCATTTCCGGGAACATCTGAAACCCCAGCACCTGGCCGGTCCCGAACATGGAGTTGGACAGGCTGATTTGGCCAGCCTGCAGTACCTTTTTGATGCCGATAAACGAACGCTGGGCATAAGCATTCTGATGGCGTAACTGGTCTTCACCGTTAAAACGTGAAAACGTCTGGCGACTGCGGACAATCCAGTCGCTGACGTTGAATCCGGCCTCGGTACCGAGTTGCATAAAGCTGACGCCGGCCGCACTGCCGGCAGAATCCAGATATTGTGCGTCGTAGTTGAGCATACCGGCAAAACCACCGTGGCTCCAGTTGCCACTCTCTGTCCCAGGGCCCGCTACAGCCTGCGGCGGTACCACGACATCCACGCGCCCCTCTCCTGGGTCAAAGTTCAATTCGGTTTGCGGCCAGGCGGTTTTCAGATCAAAACAGGGGATATCCTCGTTAAAACCGGGCAGTGACACCAGGCCAGCGTTGTCCTGAAAACGCTTATTGGCACACAGCTTACCCTCACTGTCAAAACGCAGGGTGGCCTTGCCACGCGCGCTGCCGTTGACGGTCAGTTCCACCGTCGACTCGCCGGGCATAAAACGCGGTGCCTGACGAAACCATTCGGCCAGTTTGGGGTCGATACCCCGGGTCTTCATCATCTGCGCATCGAACTCGGTCCCCTCCTGACGGTCAGTGGGGTCAGCGGCCAGCAAGGGGGCTGAGATGGCGAGACTGCCCAGCAAGGTCAACTGTAGTCTGGTGAAGTGATACTTATATCTCATTGGTGTCGCTTATCAGTGAGTAAGAGCTGCGTCATAGGTATTGACGGTATAGCCCCAGGTCGTGGCCGGAGAAATCCGCACCTGTTGCGCGGCACCGGCCTTTTTATTGTCGTTTGGGGTGACAGTCATCGTCTGGCCCGGCAATATGTAGCTGTTCAGCAGGGTCCATGACGTGTTGTCCGGCAGGGTTTGTACGCCCTGCCCCAGGCGAACCACGTACGGTGACGGGTTGCTGACGGTGATACTGTTGCCACTCAACTTCCAGGTCAGGTGTTTCCACGGGGCAAGGTCTTTCTCCAGGCCCGCCGGACGAATAATCACCGGCAGGTTCTGGCGCACGGTCATGTGCACCTCGCTTGTGCCTTTTTTCTGCGGCGGTACGCCTTCAAAGATGACGCGTTTCAGGCGTTCCGTTTTCAGCGGCGTCTTGCTGGTCATGATAAAGCGCACCCGCTGGGTTTTGCCCGGTTCAACGCGCGCCGCTGGCGGCGTGACAGTCAGCAGGGTTTCATCGTCGTCCTTGATGTTTTCGAGGGTTGTGAGCAGCAGCACCGGGGAGGCATCCGTATTCTTGACGTTGATAGCACCTTCGCCATCATCCTGTTCGACAATCACGACAGATGTTTCCGGCACCATGCCGGTGGCCTGGCTATAGGTGGAGGACAGCAGCAGGGCCGCTGCACCGGTTTTCAGCAGGGAAGAGAGTGTCATGGTTTTTTCCTTTCGATTGCGCAGGGGATGTTGAAATAAATGGTCATGTATTCAATGGGTTGATACCACATCAAACGTAAGGCTCTGTCGCATTAGCGCAGTTCAGTCAGCAAAAGTGGCGTTGCCGGCTGTTTAGGCAGCCAGCAGATAGAATTGTTCCGCAGGTGACAATCCCTCACTTTGCGAATGTTGATATTGCCCTTTTAGTATCATGTGGCTCAGTTCGGTGCCGGTCATGAGCGTCTGTGCCCGTCGAAACGATTTGAATCCCAGCATCAGCCGTATGCGTCGTTTGATATTCCGATGGTCCTGCTCTATCAGGTTGTTCAGGTATTTACTCTGCCTGACGGTAATCGCTTCCTCATCAGGCTCGCCGTGATGACGAATGGCCTTGCGAAAGAAGCGCAATGCCGCTGCAGCGTCCCGTTTGGCCGTCAGCAGGAAGTCGATGGTCTGGCCTGCAGTATCGACTGCGCGGTACAGGTATTTCCACTGACCTTTGACTTTGATGTAGGTTTCGTCCATGCGCCACCGACGACCTACTGAGCGTTTATGCCGGTGAAACGCCTTATCCAGCAAGGGCACCCGACGGATGACACAACGGTGCAGCGTGGAGTGGTCAACGATAATACCGAGCTCTGCCATCATCTCCTCGAGATTACGCAGGCTGAGGGCGTAAGCCAGATACCAGCGAACACACTGAGCGATAACATCAGTGGGGTAATGCAGGCTTTTAAAGGCTTTTCTGATTAGAGCCATGGGTAGGCAACATCGTAAAAAAACAGCATGTTACCTGACGCCGCCTTAATGCGACAGAACCCCTTTATTTTTCAATAGTGCCAGGCACAATGCCTGGCACGGCGTGACGATTACAGATAAACAATTTCGATGGTGGTCAAACCATCCAGCGCGATGGGTTTGGTCAGGTCGAGCTCAGAGGCTTTGTTGATATAAGCCTGCACACCCAGTTTACCGGTCAGTGTGGTAAAAGCGATTGGGGTGGTTGTCCCAGGGGCGGCCCAACTAGCGCCCCGTGTGGCCGTGCTGAAAATGCTGCCAGTGGAAGTAACCACCCATGCAGAGGTAGGTGAAGGTCTGTAGATAGACACTACAGGGGCAGAGTCAGCGGTGTAAGTACCTGGCACAAAGCGCATGCCGTAGCCGCCAATTTTATTGTTGTCATGCAATCCGAGACCTGCAACATAATTACTGTTTGTACCAAAAATAGTCACAGAAGTGACAGGCTGCCCGCCGTTGGCTGTATCAGCGGCGGCATCAGGCAGTGTTCCCACACGGTAATTAATTACTTGAACAGCTACTTTGGCCGGTGCATCACAGTTGATAGTGAAATCCAGTTGTTTCTCAGCCAGCGTGGTGTAGGCATCTTTAGCCAACGTATTAGGATGGATGGCGCCATAATCGATGGTACCGCCACCAGTCAGTACCGGGGTACAGGCGGTCGGGGTGATGGTACCGATCACACGAACATCAACGCTTTCTGCAAAAGCCGGCAGAGAGGTGGTGGCCAGTACGGCCAGGGCACAAACGGTTTTCTGGATATTGTTTAACATATTTATTGATTACCTTTTCAAGGTGAGTAAAAGCGGCTCTGTCGCATTAGCGTAGAGAAGTTAGCAAAAGTGGCGCTGCCGGTTATTTAGGCAGCCAGCAGGGTTCTGTCGCATTAAGGCGGCGTCAGGTAACATGCTGTTTTTTTACGATGTTGCCTACCCATGGCTCTAATCAGAAAAGCCTTTAAAAGCCTGCATTACCCCACTGATGTTATCGCTCAGTGTGTTCGCTGGTATCTGGCTTACGCCCTCAGCCTGCGTAATCTCGAGGAGATGATGGCAGAGCTCGGTATTATCGTTGACCACTCCACGCTGCACCGTTGTGTCATCCGTCGGGTGCCCTTGCTGGATAAGGCGTTTCACCGGCATAAACGCTCAGTAGGTCGTCGGTGGCGCATGGACGAAACCTACATCAAAGTCAAAGGTCAGTGGAAATACCTGTACCGCGCAGTCGATACTGCAGGCCAGACCATCGACTTCCTGCTGACGGCCAAACGGGACGCTGCAGCGGCATTGCGCTTCTTTCGCAAGGCCATTCGTCATCACGGCGAGCCTGATGAGGAAGCGATTACCGTCAGGCAGAGTAAATACCTGAACAACCTGATAGAGCAGGACCATCGGAATATCAAACGACGCATACGGCTGATGCTGGGATTCAAATCGTTTCGACGGGCACAGACGCTCATGACCGGCACCGAACTGAGCCACATGATACTAAAAGGGCAATATCAACATTCGCAAAGTGAGGGATTGTCACCTGCGGAACAATTCTATCTGCTGGCTGCCTAAACAGCCGGCAACGCCACTTTTGCTGACTGAACTGCGCTAATGCGACAGAGCCAGTTAAATAACTCGGTACTGTTGTGTATTAATTCGATTGAGGTTGCCCACAAGAATTAATTATATATTTATCGCTGCTGGAAAATAAGACCAGTTGATGAGTACTTTTATCAATCTAATAAATGTAGAAACTCAAGGTGTGTACTTTGTAGCAAAACGATACTTTAAATATTTTTAATAGTAGGAGTAAAGCGGGTTTCTAATATTCACATTGCCCGTACTGTATATAAAGCATTTTAGAAACTTGAAATGTCCTTGTCGCTGTACTCTCTTGCTATTGATTGAAGTATACACGTTCGATTCCTCTAGTAAACGCAAATACTGCAGATCAATGGCCTGTGGATGGAATTGAATTTAAGTTTATTATTATGATATCAATCTAAATCCAGGTTTTTTAGATCAGTTATATAAAAAAATTAACCGTTAATATTGATTTGGATAATTTTAGCAGCTTATTGTTTTTTTAATTTAAAGAATCAAATGATTCCTTCCCATGCGAAAATGGGAATAATCATGTTATTTATGTAATTAAACCTACAAGTTAAAAATAAAAATCCTACGTTATTGTAGGAATATGATTATTTATTGGTCTTTTTTAGTATATTAACCTCACAGCAGCCTTACTTACTTCTCATTAAGTATGGCGTTGGTGCATGGATGGCTAAATTGGTATCATTAGAGGGTTCTGTCGCATTAAGGCGTGGTCAGGTAACATGCTGTTTTTTTACGATGTTGCCTGCCCATGTCTCTGATCCGAAATGCCTTTAAAAGCCTGCATTATCCCACTGATATCAACGCGCAATGTGTTTGTTGGTATCTGGCTTACGCCCTCAGCCTGCGCAATTTGGAAGAGATGATGGCAGAGCGCGGTATTATCGTTGACCACTCCACGCTGCACCGTTGGGTCATCCGCCGGGTGCCCTTGCTGGATAAGGCGTTTCGCCGGCATAAACGCTCAGTAGGTCGTCGGTGGCGCATGGACAAAACTGACATCAAAGTCAAAGGTCAGTGGAAATATCTCTACCGGGCTGTTGATTCGTCAGGCCAGACCCTCGACTTCCTGCTGACCGCCAAACGGGATGCTGCAACGGTATTACTCTTCTTTCGCAAAGCCACTCGACACCACGATGAACCTGAGACAGTGAACCTTGATAAAAGTGGCGCCAACACCGCAGCTTTAGCCACGCTCAACGCTGAAAAACCTGATGAGGAAGCGATTACCGTCAGGCAGAGTAAATACCTGAACAACCTGATAGAGCAGGACCATCGGAATATCAAACGACGCATACGGCTGATGCTGGGATTTAAATCATTTCGGCGTGCGCAGACGCTCCTGGCTGGCATCGAACTGAGCCACATGATACGAAAAGGGCAACTTCAGCATCCCGTCGAAGAACATTTATCACCAGCAGAACAATTTTATTGGTTGGCTGCCTAAAAAAACGGCATCGCTACTTTTGCTGACTTGCCTACGCTAATGCGACACAGAACCTTAAACCTTATTTATAAAAAAACAATAATGGTCCTATCATCTAAAATAATCATGATGCTTAGTGCGTATATCTATATATCAGTAATTTCACGATCTATCGGTCTATATAAAGACTGTTTTATGGTGTTTAATTCTACGAATACTGTTTGTATTGGTATTTAGATCTGCATTTTGTTTGGTTGACAGGATAAAAGGCTGTAATGTATAGTTTCTTCGGCGTTTGAGTTCGAGTAAAATCTAAATTTAAATTCTGCGTTTTCTAAGAAATATTTTCGTAGGTTGGAGTGTTTTATGGCGATTAATAAGATAAGCAAGTTAACTCATAAGAAGAATGAAATGAATTTGGCTCTCGGCACTTCATTTATTATTTTAGGCCTGCTGGGGATTGCCTTAGTCTTAATGTAATGAAACCAATTCCATTATTTTTTTCAATTAACCCTATTGGGTTGTGTCATTAAATAATGAGTTAAGTTGCCATTTATAATGTCAACGCCTTAAAAAATACCCAGGAAGAAAGGTAAGCGTAATGTTTATTCATCTATATGGCATGAAAGAGAATAAAAAAACAACAACAAAAAGACCCATTCTTTCAGGTCTATTACTGTTTCTGGGGTGTACGGCCCAATCATTCGCTGTACAACCTCCGGTTCCGGTGGAGAGCACGACTCAACCCTTTACCCTCAAGTTAGGGGCTACACGGGTGATTTATGACCCCACATCAGCGGGTGCCACATTGGTGGTCAGCAATCCGCAGGCCTATCCCATACTGGTTCGCTCCGCTGTGTTGGCGGAAGACAGGGTCGCATCAGCTCCTTTTATGGTCACGCCTCCGTTGTTTCGGCTGGAAGGACAGCAGCAGAGTCGCCTTCGGGTGGTCAAAGCTGGCGGTCAGCTGGCCAGTGACCGTGAGAGTTTGTACTGGCTGTGTGTGACGGGGGTTCCTCCTAAAGGTGATGAAGCGTGGGCTGAAGGACAGGATGGAAAACCGGCTCTTCCCCAAAAATCCGTGAATTTAAATATCCAGCTTAGTGTGCAAAGTTGCATCAAGTTGTTCGTTCGTCCCTCAGGATTGGGCCAGCCCTCTAATACCGCTTCCACGCTGACCTGGACCCGAAAAGGTGAACAGCTCGATGTCAATAATCCGACGCCGTTCTACATGAACCTGAAATCTGTCAGGGTGGGAGACAAGGCCGTTGAAAACATCACTCACGTACCGCCTTTCTCTTCACGACAGTTTACACTGCCTAAAGGGGGGGGCGGGCAGGTACAGTGGCAGGTCATTACTGACCTTGGCGGTGAAAGCCGTATTTTTAGCAGTACGTTGTCATGATTTTTATTGTAATGAAGGGTAAGTCTCCAACAATAAGCACAATGAAAAAAAATATTATGACCACATATTTGATGGCAGGATTGGTCTGTATTTCAGACGGCGCTGCGGCACGGACATATACCTTCGACTCTGCAATGTTGGGGGGCGATGCGAGCAGCGTTGACATCGAGTTATTTAACCAGGGTGGGCAGTTACCCGGAACTTATATAGTTGACATACTACTGAACGGTGAGCGTGTTGACTCGCGAGAAGTGACATTCGCGCAGGAGAACAATGCGCAGGGTGAACCAGTGCTTAACCCCTGTCTGGCAGTGGTGGCCTTATCCCGTTACGGTATCAGGGTTAACGATTATCCCGGTCTGTCACGTGACGGTGATGATTGCGCTGATTTGTCTGCCATTTCCCAGGCCAGTGCAGATTTTCAGTTTCATAACCAGCAACTGTTACTGAGCGTACCTCATGTGGCTATACGCCCAAAGATGCGCGGCATTGCTCCTGTCGAGTTATGGGATGACGGTGTGACTGCCGCACTGATGAATTACCGAGCCAATACCAACCGGACAGAGTATCTGGGTAACAGTAACAATCATACGGACTCGCAGTTTGTCCAACTGGAGCCGGGCATGAATCTGGGGGCGTGGCGCCTGCGTAATTCAACGACCTGGCAGAAGTCGGGGGACCAGTCGGGAAAGTGGCAGACCCCGTACACTTATGCTGAGCGGGGGTTATATCCCCTGAAGAGTCGCCTGACACTAGGGGAGCGTTATACCCCCTCCGATATTTTTGACACCGTTCCCTTTCGGGGAGCCATGCTCGGGTCAGATGATGAAATGGTGCCTTATCATGAGCGTGACTTTGGGCCGGTCGTTCGCGGAATAGCCCGCACACAGGCCCGTGTTGAAGTGAAGCAGAATGGATTTACTCTCTATAATGCGACGGTGGCTCCTGGGCCATTTGCGCTCACAGACCTGTCGACGGGGAGTTCGGGCGGAAATCTGGAGGTAACTGTCTGGGAAACGGACGGTAGCCCACAGATTTTTACGGTGGCCTATCAGACCCCCTCCATTGCTTTGCGGGAAGGGTATGTGAAATACAGCACGATGGCGGGGCAATACCGTTCAGCAGACACCTCGATAGAAGAGGCGGCAATCGGGCAGGCGACAGTGATGTACGGTCTTCCCTGGGGTCTGACCGCTTACGGTGGAGCTCAGGGCGCTAACCACTACCAGTCCGCTTCTTTGGGGTTGGGGGTGTCGATGGGGGAGTGGGGGGCGATTTCTGTCGATGGAACACATATGCAGGGTGAGCGTAACAAGTTGGAGCGTGAGCGTGGTGGTGCCTGGCGAACCCGTTACAGCAAGGTCGCAGAAGCCACGAATACCAGCGTGAGTGTGTCAAATACCTACTATACCTCATCTGGGTACCACACGTTGTCTGAAGTGCTGGATACGTACCGGGATGGGTGGAGTGACAGCGATATAAAGCTTCGTAAAACCCGTAACACGGTAACGTTGAGCCAGTCGTTTGGCGGCTGGGGCTATATCACTCTGAACGGAACCCGCGAGAGTTACTGGAACAGGGGCGGGCATGATGATTCCTTCGGTGCCAGTTATGGCGTCGGCTTGGGGGGAACGTCCTTGTCACTCAACTGGACGCAGAACAAACGAATTATTTATTCAGGCCAACAACAAAACGACCGTATTACCAGTGTGATGGTGAGCGTTCCGCTTGGGGGCACAGTGCGAGGCAACTACCAACTGGTGTCACCGTCATCCGGTGGGGACACACAGCAACTGGGGCTCAGTGGTCAGGCTTTAGACCGACAACTGAACTGGAATGTTAATCAGCGTTATCGCCCGGATGCCAACAGCGGTGACCGTAATAACAGTGCAATGCAACTGACCTGGTACGGCGGTTATGGACAGGTCGGGGGCAATTACAGTTACAGCCCAAATATCCGGCAAATGGGCGCGAATGTAGCAGGCGGTGTGGTGGTGCACCGGAACGGTGTGACACTCGGTCAGCCATTAAGTGACACCGTGGCACTGGTGGAGGCCCCTGGGGCGTCGGGTATTCCGGTTGGCGGATGGCCGGGGGTGAAAACTGATTTTCGGGGCTATACCACGCAGTCTTACCTGAGGGCGTATCAGGAAAACAACGTCAGTCTGGACCCATCCCGTTTGTCGTCGGAGGCAGATATCACCCAGACGGATGTTCGGGTGGTCCCGACAAAAGGAGCCGTTATTCCGGCAACATTCGCGACCCGTATTGGGGGGAGAGCCTTGATGGTGCTGACTCGCCCAGATGGTAGCACACTGCCATTTGGTGCCATGGTGACCCTGGAGGACGCCAAAAACCTAGGGGCTGCGGGCGTGGTGGATGATAAAGGGACGGTGTTTTTGACGGGATTGTCAGCTGAGGGTGAACTGGTGGTGAAATGGGGCCTGGGTCAACAGCAGCAGTGCCGTGTGAGTTATCGCCTGCCCAAAGACATCGGGCCTGCCGGTATATTTGAAATGAGCGGTGTATGCCATTGAGTCGAATTTTTTACGGGGTACCACGTCAAATGAAAGAGGCAATGATGGCAATAAAATATGCATCATGGCGGGGATGTGTGATGGTGGTGCTGTGGGCCGGACTTTCACTGGCGCAGGCGGCTGATACGGTACAGCTGACTCTGCGAATGGACAGTGTACAGGTTGCCGGCAGGGTTTTAGACAATAGCCGTATCGGGCAAGGACAGATTGTGTATGACGGTGAGCATGCGGGATTTCAGGTATGGAGTGACACCGCCCCGACCGGTGGTCAGCCGAACAGCTACGTGCTGACGGGACAGAGTCATGGCAATAATCAGTTGCGGGTGCGGATAGAGCAAGAGGGTTGGGTCGCGGACAGCGACGGTGGTAAGGGCATAAAGATACAGACCGGCGAGCGCAGTACGGGATTTGACCTGGTGATTGACGGTGACCAGACGGTGCTCGCCGACCGTTACACGCTGACGTTGCGGGGTGTCGGATTGCAGCCGTAAGCGTGTTGAATTAAACATACTGGTGCGGCCTGAATAAAAGAAAATATGGGCACGCAGCAGAGTGCATTATCTGAAAAGTATCTGGGGATATCCCGTGAGAAGATACCGTGAGTCAGACATAAATATAATTAGTGCATGAATTAACTCGTTTTATACAATGTGTTCGTCTGTATCTCGACGCAAATAATAAAAACATGAGTTGAAAATAACATGCTGCCGTTAATAAACTAGGCTCAATTATAATTTTTTATGCAACCCGATATTAATGGGGTTGATGTTACCGGTTAATATGATGCTGCCATGACCGAGCATATTGAATATATCTCAGTAATGAGTGCGCCGGAATTAAAAAATATAAGGTAGAAGATTAAATTCACTCGCTGATAGAGGCGTGACCTTTTTTATTATTCACTGGCCACCCTGTGAGGAATGAGTCAGGAGAGGTTTTATTTATTCAGATTGTCGGCGAGCTCAGCAGATGCCGGGAAAATATATTACTGCACTTAGACAATGGGTGCGGAATTGAGGTGTGTTAATGCGTGATATTAATTATCACGAATTGCACTGATGTTAAGAGAGTTAATTACAATACATGGAGTTTTAAATGAAGAATATGAAAAAGTTTACCCTGGCGGCGGTTGCTGCGTTAACACTGGTGTCACAGTACAGTACAGCAGCGACTGGGGATTTATTGACGGTGCCGGGGGCAAGCCAGCAAGTGTCGGCAGACTTAGTGTTCGCTGCGCCCGGAGTTTTGACAGCAACATTAACGCCGACGGGGGGGTTAAGCGCGGGCCAGGTTGCTAATGGTGCTGTGCTGGCTTCGGGGGCGGTCGACGCGAGTCTTTTAAGTGCCGCAAACCAAAGTGCAGTGAATGCGGAATGGTTGAACGGAACAATATATATGGGCATTAATTCTGCTCGAGTTATTCCTGGGAAAAATCCAGCTAACACGATACGAATCATGCTAGCTGATAACACTTATAGTGGCTTCCCCCCTTCGCCCATAAATTCGGGGGTAGATGTCGATATGAGTAATGGCACCGGGGATTTCTTTATTACCTCTATGGCACAAACGGTGGTAGCAGACACTTACACCGTAAATATTTTATTCACCGCTATCGAGCTCTGATCCGCTCAGGTTTATTTGGCTGTTTTATTTCCAGTAGTACTAATGAAAGCCCTATGATATAGGGCTTTTTATTTCAGACCTGCCAGTAGTGGACGATAATGTGCTATGAATACAGACATTAAATTCGGTCGGTAACAACATGATTATTTTTTATTTATAGGTAATGAAAAGGAGTTAATGTGTGAGTTATGTGATATTCAGCCGGTCTTGGCTAATTTCATTTTCTTTTGAAATTATTTTGTCTGAACAATTTAAATCCGCACCTCCACCCAAAAGTAAAGGGGGTAGAGTTTGTCCTTCTATAAGTGCCCTCATGAAGGCAATAGGTAAAAAAACAAAGTTGTTACTGTTAGATATTACGGAGTTAGACCATGCTGATACGAGGTTTTTACTCAATACAGTAAAATCAAAACACTCGATCAATATTATTTTGTTCTGTGATGAATATACTGACATGTGCCATTTCCCCCATCTGTATAACGCTGCCCTTTGTTGGAGTAGCAGTCTTGTCAATATCCGAGAAACGATTAATTCAGTGCGTGTCAATGGTAATTCGGGGGATATTATTAATATTGATGGGGGGGAGTTGCGCAAATCAGTCCTGACCCGAAGAGAGCAGGAAGTATTAGGTCACATTCGTTCAGGCTTAAACAACAGCCAGATATCGGACATTTTGTCGCTCAACTATAAGACTGTCAGTGCTCACCGACGCAGTATATGCGTTAAATATGGTGTTAACAATCTGGATGTTTATTATTCAAAACAGAAGAAAAAAATATCGTTAGTTAGCCGCACGGTTACATAAAAATATGCGTAGGCGGGCAGTATTGAATGACAAGAAAGGAAATGCCTTGTTTCGTATCTACTGCATTATTTCCGCACCACAAAATGTGGTTTGAGTCACATCATTGTTATATTGAACTTCAGTCATGATAAGTGACCTTGAAATGCGCATGTCAGTCATCACAGGGGATGCTTAGTACGAAACGTATTGGCTTGAATACGGGCTTAGCAGGGCGTTTTTGCATGATTAATTTCCAACGGACGCGACGTTGGCACGTTGTATGAAAACACGCGTTATCATCGTCGTTTTTGACGAGTCGCTGGCCTACAGATACAGAATAAGCTCAGCCAGGAAGGCTTATAACCCCTTATGTGTTGCTGAGCTTAGCGTGACAAAGAAGGGATCTGTCTAGGTGGAACACTTAAATTTGAGTGTGGCCAAGAATTTGGCAGGGGCATGAATAAAAATCGAAAAGGAGACGGTATGAACACCCCATTGACTGATCGTGTGCTGATTGCCTTACTGGGGATGTGTGACAGTGATAATGATATACTTCCTCCCCAGGAGCAGTGGCCAAAAACCCGAGATATTGCGGAATGCTGTGAGATGAGTATTTATAGTGTCCGGCATCATTTAATTCACCTCGTTAGAATGCAAAAAGCGCATGTTTCATCAAGTCCAATCAATAACAGTTTGAGATGGTATATTGTGAAGTGTAGTGGCATAGTGAATTTGGCCACCTGACTAGAGGTGTTATTCTTGCCTCAATAACTTTACAGGTGATCCATGACCAAATATTTTACGGCTGAATTTAAACTCGAAGCAGCAAAGCTGGTTGTTGACCAGAAATACTCTCATTCGGAGGCGCTAAAGCCATGAATGTCAGTCTTTCGCCCTTAGCCGATGGGTGGGTAAGCTCAGATTGGAATGTCAGGTTAAAACCCCCGCTGGGCTTCCACTGACGCCTGAACAAATAGAACTTCGGGAAATGAAGAAAAAGATTCAACGTCTTGAAATGGAGAACGAAATTCTAAAAAAGGCCACCGCTCTCTTGATGTCGGACTCGTTGAACAGTTTGCGATAGTCGATAAATTGAGCGCGCTTTATTCGGTAAAAGCACTGTGTAAGGCTTTTGATGTTCAGCGTAGCAGCTATCGCTACTGGCATAACAGAGAACGCGTCCCAGATGTCGAGCGCACAATTGCCTGGTTAGCGAAGTCTGGCAGGCCAGCGGCGGGTCAGCCGGTGCCCGAAATATCGCCATAATGGTGACGAATAAGGGCGTAAAACTGGGGCGTTGGCTTGCCGGAAAATTGATGGCAGAGCTGAACATGACAAGTTGCCAGCGTCCCACACACAAATATAAACGGGGTGGGCGGGAGCATGTTGATATATCGAATCTATTGGAGCGGCAGTTTGCAGTAACCCAACCGAATGAGGTTTGGTGTGGCGATGTGACCTATATCTGGACAGGTAAGCGCTGGGCTTATCTGGCTGTGGTGTTAGATCTGTTTGCCCGCAAGCCCATAGGCTGGGCGATGTCATTTTCACCTGACTCAGCGCTAACGGGTAAAGCGTTACAGATGGCATGGGAACTCAGGGGGCGCCCAGGCGGAGTGATGTTCCACAGCGATCAGGGCAGTCATTACAGCAGTAAAAAATACCGTCAGTTGCTGTGGCGTTACCGGATAAAACAGAGCCTAAACTGGCGTGGAAACTGTTGGGACAACGCGCCGATGGAGCGATTCTTCAGAAGTCTGAAATCCGAATGGGTACCGACGACAGGTTACCAGAGCTTGGGGGAGGGCAGAAATGGCATCACCCGATATATAACGGGTTACTACAGCGAACTTCGCCCGCACTGGTACAACGGAGGCTTAACGCCCAATGAATCCGAACGGCTGTTCTATGAACAGTCTACTACCGTTGCCAATTTTAGTTGACCACTACAGTATCAGGAAGCGTTGCAAGCAAAAGACATAAAGCAAAGCATGTCGCGTAAAGGGAACTGCCTGGATAACGCTGTGATAGAAAATTTTTTTGGTCTGTTAAAGACAGAATGCTGGTATCACGAAGAGTATGAAAACACGGAACATCTGAGAGATGCAGTGGAAGAATACATCCACTACTACAACAACGAGCGAATCAAAGGGAAACTGAACGACCTGAGTCCGGTACAATATCGAACTCAGGCCATGCCATCCGCCAGTTAAAGCAAAGTGTCCAATATATGGGGTTCACTTCATACGGGCGGTTTCTATTTGGCAGGATCAGGCGTGGGAGATACGCCGCCCCAACATTTCCATGATAGGACGCATTGGGGGTCGCTTATGTTTTTGAAGCGCTTCTCGCGCTTCCCAACGGTCATGAGCGGCTTGGAGGTTCAACCAAAATTCGGGCGTCGTCTCAAACAACTCAGAAAACAGCGTCGCTTCTTCTACAGTCAGACGACGACGGCCTTTGCACAAACGGTTAACCGTTGCGCGAGTCACGCCCATAATATCGGCCAGTTCTTCCTGCCCAATGGCTAATGGGGTTAAAAATTCTTCCTGCAAAATTTCGCCTACCGTAGTAGGTTCGCGAGTAGTGGTATCAAGCATAAATCCCCCTGCTAGGTGTCTTGATGAGGATCGAGGTAGATGCTTTCAGCATATCCGTCTTTCCATTGAAACATTAACCGCCATTGAATATTGACTCTCATACTTGACCAGCCATCAAACTGCCCTGAGAGACGCTTGTAGTAATTACTGGTTGGAATAAACAAATCTCGCTCATTATGTGCGGCGGCCAACATATCAAGCTTCTTCGCTAACTGGCGCTCTATTGTTGCCGGTATCGCGCGATCTCGTTTACTTTCCATGTAGAACAGTTCTAGGTATTTATCCCGAAAAGACTTAATCATTGTCTGTTCCGTCATTCCATTCCGTACATGCATTGTATCACTAAAAGTTACACAATGTAAAATATAAAGTTACCGTTATCAATTACTCTAAATACAAAGTGATATATGACTTCTATATATCACTTTGTATTTAAAGTATTAAGCGGCTTGTAGGCGGGAGAATATCGTCATCATCCGCTCAACGGCTTCAGCGTGTTTTAACTTCTCTTCCCACCCTCCCAGATACCAAAAAGGTGTATGGAAAGTTCTATTCACTGTCAGTGTGAGTGTATTACCGGTAATAACCTGGGCAGGGATACCCAACAACGATAATTGGATGTAACACATATCAGCAACCATGCCATCAATGTCTGTACAAACCGGCGTTGTTGAATAAATCGAACTTTTGGCCGTAGTTAGGATCAGATCACCACACTCCTGATCCTGCAGCGATATCACGTGGCAAAACAAAAGTTCAAAATCACCAACTGGGCCACCTACAACAAGGCGCTTGTCAATCGGGGCTCACTGACATTCTGGCTTGATGAGTCGGCCATTCAGGCATGGTATGACGAGCCCAACACGTCTTTACGCGGTCGTCCGCAACGTTATTCTGAGCTGGCCATTTCAACCGTTCTGATGCTCAAACGCGTTTTTCGCCTCACACTTCGCGCTGCGCAGGGATTCATTGACTCCATCTTTACCCTAATGAAGCTCCCGCTCCGTTGCCCGGATTATTCCTGCGTCAGCAGGCGGGCTAAATCCGTCAGCATCCCTTTCAAAAACCCAACACGCGGTGAAATTGCCCATCTGGTTATCGATTCCACCGGCTTAAAAGTCTTCGGTGAGGGTGAGTGGAAGGTGAAAAAACACGGCCAGGAAAAGCGCCGCGTCTGGCGGAAACTGCACCTGGCGGTGGATGCTGATACGCATGAGATTATCTGCGCTGACCTGTCCCTAAACAACGTGACTGATGCAGAGGCATTCCCGGGGCTTATCCGTCAGACGCACAGGAAAATCAGGGCTGCCTGTGCCGACGGGGCTTATGACACAAAGCGGTGCCACGACGAGTTGCGGCGCAAGAAAATTAAGGCGCTTATCCCGCCGCGAACGCGCGCCGGCTACTGGCCGGTGGAGTATGCCGACAGAAATCAGGCGGTGGCGAGGCAACGGCTTACTGGGAGCAATGCGTACTGGAAATGGCACACGGCTTATAACCGGCGTTCAGTGGCCGAAACGGCGATGTACCGCGTAAAACAGCTGTTTGGTGGGCATCTTACGTTGAGGGATTACGATGCGCAGGTTGGAGAAACTATGGCCATGATCCGTGCCTTAAACAAAATGACGCGTGCAGGGATGCCAGAAAGTGTGCGGATTGCCTGAGGAAGTCAGTGACGAGAGGCGCTTTTATCTAAATCCGAATTATTCAACAAAGCCCCGATTCAAACGTAATACTCGCGTTCAATGAAAGTGCCAATGATTTTGAATGGTTCTGTCGCATTAACATAGGCAAGTCAGCAAAAGTGGCGTTGCCTTTTTTTTAGGCAGCCAATAAAATTGTTCTGCTGGTGATAAATGTTCTTCGGCGGGATGCTGAAGTTGCCCTTTACGTATCATCTGTAACAACTCGATGCCTGCTAACAGCGTCTGCGCACGCCGAAATGATTTAAATCCCAGCACCAGTCGTTTGATATTCCGATGGTCCTGCTCTATCAGGTTGTTCAGGTATTTACTCTGCCTGACGGTAATCGCTTCCTCATCAGGTTTTTTACCGTTGAGCGTGGCTAAAGCTGCGGTGTTGGCACCACTTTTATCTCAGGTTCGCCGTGATGACTAATGGCCTTGCGAAAGAAGCGCAATGCGGCTGCAGCGTCCCGTTTGGCCGTCAGCAGGAAGTCGATGGTATGGCCTGCAGTATCGACCGCCCGGTACAAATATTTCCACTGACCTTTGATTTTTATGTAGGTTTCATCCATGCGCCACCGACGACCTACTGAGCGTTTATGCCGGCGAAATGCCTTATCCAGCAAGGGTACCCGACGGATGACCCAGCGGTGAAGCGTGGAATGGTCAACGGTAATATCCCGTTTTGCCATCATCCCCTCGAGATTACGCAGGCTCAGGGCGTAAGCCAGATACAAACGAACACATTGCGCGATAACATCGACGGGATAATGCAGGCGTTTAAAGGCATTTCGGATCAGAGACATGGGCAGGCAACATCGTAAAAAAAAACAGCATGTTACCTGACCACGCCTTAATGCGACAGAACCCTAATTGGAGGCATTACCAAAAAACTTAATTTAGCAGTCAATAGTTAATTTAAGAATAGGAGATAGTCCATTACTTTTTAGGAAAAATCTTCTTTTTTAGAGTTGTTGTAATTCTATTTTTTTTAAAAGATGGAATTAATACTAGCAAGAAATAAACCTCAAAAAACCTCGTTGTGCCGGTTCTGTCTCATCAAGACGTCTTCAGGTAACATGCTTTTTTTTGTGATGTTATACGGCTATGTGTTTGATCTGAAATGCCTTCCGTCGCCTACATTGGCCGGCATTGAGTTAGTACATATGATACGCAAAGGACAAATTCAGCATCCCGCCTGGGAGCATTTATCACCGGTTGAACATTTTTATCTGTCGCCAGCCTAAAGATCAGGCAGAAGCTTGGTATTATGATCAGCCTCTGGGCAGAGTGAGTCTGTTTAACTCTATTTTCAGTCTCTAAGGCTTTTAACCTGCGAGAAAGCTCAGCCTTAATATTTATTTGCAATAACACCCTATTACGTATGTTCGATGAATGAAGAGTGGCACCGAAGTGCCACTCTTCAACTTACTTTACTCTTATTAGAAGCTGTATTTCACCCCTAACATCACTGCGGTATCGCTGTAACCTTTGTCGCCCAATTGCTGGCCAACGTTACCCCAGACATTCAGTTGCTTGTTCACTTGCCCCTCAACACCCACTTTCAGTTCACCGATATTCTTCGCGCCAGCTTGTTTCACGTCAACGGCGTTCATATTGGTGCCAAAATCTTTGGTGTTGTGGATCCAGTTGGCTTCCACAAACGGTTGGAACTCGCGATCCTTGCCATTATCACTTTCGTGGTGGCCTTTCATATAAGAACGCAGCCCCAGACGGGTCTGGATATTACCGTCGCCTTGACCACTCACCTGAGTACCGTTTGCTTCACGGTGCTCGTCAGCTTTCACACCCATCCAGGTGATTTGGGCTTTCGGCTGGATAAAGTACGTTTCGTTTTTAGACTGATTTTCACCGATCTTAAAGGTGTAGCCGCTCTCGACCGACGCGGTGATCCCTTTCGATTTATACTCTTCCGTCGCCAGACCGTCGCCCTGCACGCTATTGTTAAACCAGCTGTACTGCGCCCAACCGTCAACATACAAGCCCGACTTGTCTTCGTCGTTGGCATACCAGGTGCTGTACACCCCGGCGGTGTATCCATCAACCGAACCACTCGACTTATAGCCCGATTTCGCGTGGGTGTCGCTCTTGCTATTACCGTAACCGGCCATTACACCCAGGTGTAAACGGTCCAGACCATCGTTGCTCCACTGGGCAATATCGCCACCCAATTGCATCACATAGCGGTTGCTTTGGGTTTTCAACTGACCACTGGTGTCACGTGAACGGTTATGTCCGCCTTCGTTACGCAGCCACATGCTGGTCACTTTCTGCTCGCCAGTCAGGGCGTCGATATACTGTGTTTCGCCCAAACGATCGTGCAGACGCGTCACAAACATAGTGTTGGCTGCGGCCAGGTTCGCGGTGTAGCTGCCGGCTTCAGGACGTTTAGTTTCCTCGCCTGGACTCGCCGGGTTTTCCGGGTCGACCGGGTTTTCTGGATCAACCGGTAAATTGCTCAAGCTGGTCAAATACCAATTACTGGCATTGGTTCCCACCCCCCGTACCAGAGAGTAATCATACGCGCCTGCCACAATACGGTCGCTGTTCACAAAATTACCGTCTGACTGGCCGTTCACCTGGATCAGTTCAATACCGTTCAGGGTCTTGGCACCCAGACCACCCGCATTGTCCACACTGACGTTAGTGGTGCCGCTGGTGTTACCGTTCACAATCATGCTGTCGGTGGCCGAGTTATCGTCACCCAGTGCGGTGTTGAAGTGCAGCAGACCGTTGTTGCCAATATAGTTACCGTTGACCACTAATTGGTTACCGGTGGTGCCGGAGCCGTCACTGGTTTTGTTACCGATAAATACCGTGCCGCTGTTGGTTAAGTCAGTGCCAACGGTAAAGATGTTACTGGCCGGCGCCAGACGGCCCATCGCCGGTACCACCGGTGCCGTTGGGTTGCCCACAAACAGCACGCCCTGGTTATCAACCGCGCCCGCTACGCCACCAAAACCGCCCATAAAGGCACCGCTGGCTATATTCACCTGCTGGCTTGCCAGCGTCATGGGGTCAGCACTGCTGCCTAACATCAGGCCACCCGCATTGATATCTGTCTGGCCGGTATAGGCCGCCGTTTGAGTCAATGACAGGGTACCGTCACCGTTTTTAGTCAGACTACCACTGCCGCTAATGCTGTTTGCCAGCAACCAGTTATTATCGCTATTGAGCACCAATGAACCGTCGTTAGTGACCGCTGCCGTCCCCAGATGTTCTGCCTGAGAAGCGGTTAACTGGCTGCCGTTCGTGATAGCAAACAGGCCGCTGAACAGGCGGTTATCACCGCTCAATGTGATATCGCTGTTATCTTCCAGCACCACACTGCCGGCATCACTGATAGCATTTGCTAACTGGCCCGCAGCCCCTTTCAGTGTCAGCAGACCGGCGTTAACGATATTGCCATCGCCCAGACCCGCTGCATTGTTCAGTAACGCTTGTGCGCCACTGGCAAGGGTGGTCACCGCGCTCAGGCCAGTATTGGCACGCTTAACGGTCAGCACATTGGCGGCAATTGTCAGCGCGCCACTGCCGGTCAGTTCACCCTCAGACACACCGCCCTGACTCAAGGTTAAGCTGCCACCATTGAGATCAACCGTTGAACCCGCAGTACTGTTCAGTTCGCCCACGGTTTGGCTGTGACCCTTCATGTCAAAGGCGGTATCTGCTGCCAGTGATAACAGCGAGGTATTCCCCAACACATTATTATTCAGCATCTGCAAGGTGCCGCTGCGTACATCGGTAGAACCGGTGTAATCATTGTCCAGATTGGACAGTGTTACCGTATTTTCTGCACCGGTATCAATCGCCAACTCACCACTGCCCGTCACTTTGGCACTCAAATCCGCCGACGGACCGGTTTTATTGGTGGCGTACAATGACAGCGCATCCGCGCCGCTGCCCAGCAGTTCAACTTCGGTCAGGCCGTAACCGATATACAAACCGTCGTTACCCGTACCGCTGCTCAGGCGATAATCGTAAGTGCCTTTGGCGACCGTGGTGCCATTCTGTGCAATATCGGCCGTGGTGGCATCGGTAATGACATTACCATCCTGGTCTTTCAGCACCAGATTGCCGCCATCGCCTTGCACGGCCACATCACTCACCGCCAGTTGCAGCACGGTGTTGGCATCATCCTGCTCCATGATGGGCAGCGCAGGATTGACCGGCGTCTGGCTGTTGTCGACGCTGTCGATGTCCACCACCACCGTCCCGGTGCCCAGCAGGTTCATCTCTTTGGTGGTATGGATAGTGCTTTTCGCCACCGTCTCACCCGGGGTGCCGGTGTCAAATTTCACCGTACCGCCGTCAAAGGCCAACCCACCGATAGTTTGCACACCGTCACCGACGGTGGTGATACTGTCCGCGCCCAGTTTCAGAGTGGCATTCACTAATGCTGCCGTGTTATCCGCCGCCAGCTCAAAGGTGGCGTGACCTAATGCCAGTACCCCGTTAAAGGCGTTCTGTGCCGCATTAGCCGTAAAATCAAAGGCATTACCGGCGGTATTAACGGCCATCGTGCCGAGGCCGTTCAACTTGCTGTTAAAGCTCACGGCATTCAGGTTATTAACCTGCAACAGACTGCCGTCACCCAGATTAAAACCGGTGTTGGCATTGTCATCCTGACTGTCACCCAACGCCAGCAGCACGTTGTCCAGTGTCAGCGTCGAGTTATTGATCAGATCGATATAATCCATATTACTGATGGCAGCAGCGTTACTCAGGGTATACGCCGAGTTATCAAAGCGCAGGGTATCCATGCCGGTACCGCCGTTCAGTGAGCTGAACACACCCGTATCAGTTAATATAAGATCTTTCAGAATAAACAGGTCGTCACCCGCGCCGGTGTTGAAATCATTGCCTTTACTGCCTTGCATCAGGGTCACGGTGTTGTTGCCCGCTAACAGATCCACCTTGCCAACAATTGTGCCACCCGTGGCGTTGGTAAATGCCACACCGTTACCGCTCGTGGTGATTACCGCTTGTTGTGCCTCGCTGTTGGCTTGAATGGTACCGCTGTTGACGAAGCTGTTAACAAAACCATTATCAATATCGACCACCGGGCTGCTCAGTGACTTAGATTTCAGGTTACCTGATTGTTCCACTTGTGCCGTGGTGCCGCCAACGATAAGCGCTGCACCGCCTGCGGCATCATTGACGTTTACGCTGGCACCGGTTTTCAGATCCTGGCTGGAGTTGGTGACAATCCCTTTGCCCGCGGCTGAATTGACGTTAATCACCAGATCGGCCGAGTCGGACATGTCCAGCGTATTATCGGTGATGGTGTCGCCTGTGTTGGCAAACAGAATACCGGTACCGCTGCCGTTGACATTGATCGTGCCAGAGTTGGTTGCCGCCATGGAGGCACCGGTACGAATACCTGCACCATTACCCACCGTCAGCGAGGTGTTTTTTAACTGAATGCCGGTAATTTCCGCTTTGTTTTCAATCGCATTACCTGTGCCGCCCGCGGTCATGGTAATGGTTGCGCCATCCACGGTCAGTGCTGTGGCACCGGTATCAAGCAGTACGCCATGGGCGGTGCCGCCCGCTTTGGTTTCACCGTTACCGGATAAGGTCAGGCTCGCACCCGCACCCAGCAGATAAGCGGCGGTGCCGTCGGTCGCGTTGACGGTACCGCTGTTATTCACGGTAGAGTTAGCGCCCTGAATATTGACCGCAGTCCCATTTACGGTGATGAGGTTTTGGTTGGTCAGAATCCCGCCGTCTACCAGCACGCCAGTACTGCCTGCTTGTGTAAAATCAATGGAGCCCTTGTGGATAAGCTCACCGCCATTACGGGCGATATAGCCATAGGCACCAGACGCGGTGTTACCGGTGGTCAATACCGCCGAACTGGTTAAGACAGATTTTCCGGTAGCACCGGTGGCAATACCATCCAGGCCGTAGTAGTTGCCATCGACGATCCCGGCAGTAGCCCCATCACCGCTCAATTCCAGACTGGCATCTGCCGTGATGGTGCCGGTGGCTCCTCCTTCAACTTTGACCCCAGTAGAGCCCTCGCCAGACAGGACCATATCTAACGCGCCGGAGTTAAATGTACTGCCAACACCGGTGACTTGAATAAGAGAAGAATCTTTACCGGTGGCATTCATGGTTGAGGCAGTGGTCCCGATAAAGCTGGCACCCTTATCAACGCGATACAGTGTAGAGCCTTCGGTTGAAACCGTTTCATCACCCGTGGCAATATTATTGACGCTAGAGCCCGTACCGTAAATCAGGTAGCCCACCTGTTTTTTACCTGAAACAAACTCAACCTGACCGGTACCGGAGACATTAATGGTACCTTTATCTTCAGCAACCACCCCAATAGCACCATCGCCCGCCAGCTTTACCTCACCAGAGAGATTAGCCACCGCGCCCGCACCAACCGCCTGAATACCGTAGTTCGCCAGATTAGTGGCAGCATCAAGCCCGTTATTTACATAAACGTTACCGGCGTTAGTGGCTGAACTGTTGGTCAGTACTTTGATACCGACGGTATTGATACCATTAATGATGATATCGCCATTATTGAAGATATTCGTGGCGTTAGCGCTGGACGAAATACCGATATTCTGCGCTGCATTTTGTCCTGGTGTTGCACCCGCACCGTTGAGCTCGAGGGTGCCGTTCTGATTCACCGCAACTCTCTCCCCCCGTGCATCAATAGCGATGGAGTTCTCAGTTTTGCTGCCAATCACGATTTTGCCGGTCGCATTATTGGTAAAGGTGGCGATATTGGCCAGATTAACCGTATCTTGCAGTAATTTGACGGCATAAGACTGAGTCTTAATGGCCAGATCAGTGACGATATCCGTCGCTGAACGCTGGGCTTGACGGCCAATGTAGATCGTACCGTTATTTTCAAAGGCAGCGCCTTTCTGAACACTCACCCCTTCGTTCAGATACCCGGTTGGAGGCGATTTATCGATAGTTGCAGCAATGTTAATTGCGCCGTTATTGACGAAGGTTGAGGTACCGTCAATGATAGCTACGCGGGTATAAACACTGGTCCCACGTGAAGCCGTGTTAATTACGCCGTTGTTAGTGACTGAGGAGGCCCCATTAGCCAAAATTGCAGTATGGCTGCCACTGGCGACATCCAGTGGTAACGTGGCACTCGGTATGGGTTTGAAATCCAGCATGTCAGGGTTAGTCCCCGCGTCCAGAACCCCAGTTGCTTCATTGATTACTGTACTGTCAGTGGCGAAAATAATATTGGTACCACGAACAGTGCCTGCGGCTGAACCTAATGTCCCGGCGTTATTCAGGGTCGCGCCATCGTTCAATCGCACCACGGAAATATCCGTATTGAACGCCTGAATATTGGCATCAGCACCTATATTCACAATAGCATGTTGACCATCACCATGAATAAAGGCAACACGGCTAGAATCGACCAGGTGATTTACGGCATCATTGGCATCAATACCCATATCAAGATAGATCGGGGTAACTTTAGGTGAGCTATTGCTGCCATTAGTGATATAAGCTCGCGCCAGTTCAGCCTGGTAGCCATTGCTGTCCAGTGCAATCGCACCACTTTTAATGCCCGCGATTAAATCATTGTTGTATTTTTGGAAATCAGCAAAATTTTGAACATTTTGGGCCCCTAGATAAGGGCTGGTGAATGCGCCGGTAAAGTCATCAAGTACAGCATTCGCCACCGCTGTACTACTATCGCGAATGTTATTGTTGTTATTACCCAGGTTGACTACAGTTTTGGCGTTATAATTTAAGACTGTATTCTGGGCCGATGTAGTAGATTCAACATAGAATCCTGAAGAGGTCGTTGTTGCCGCTTCACTTTTCAGGCTGCCTTTAAGAATGGCGTTAAAATAGTTATTGCTGTCATTAACCCAACCTGCGGCCGTGCTGCCGACAGCCACATTCAGATCGCTGCCATCCAACACATGGAATAAGTTGCGATTCACATACTGACCATTTTCACCAACCGCATAAGAAAAAGCCACCACAAAATCGGCAAGCGGTTTAATTGACATAGCAGTACTGCTATACACATTAATGGTAATTAATGCGCCAGTGCCTTTCGGGTCAAGGAAGGTTTCAGTTACCATTGAACCCAAGTTGAAAATATTTTTACTGAGCAGACTCTCAGCACCATTAAGGAATTTATCTGTCGGAATATCCCCTAACTTCATGTTTGTAAAACCATTGGCTCCGCGAGTAATGCTGCTAAAGCTCCCCAATAAAGTATTGTTGGCTCCACTAAACGTCTGCGTAAAATCAACTTCAGGTGTAAATCCGGGAACACTTACATCCGCAGCAAAAGCAGAGCTCGCCCCTAATGTAAACATCAAGGTGATGGCAATCTGGCTCAGGCGAGAAGGGGTCGTTAAACCTAAAGTTGTATCGACAGTTCCTGAGCAAAGTGACTTAGTTTTTTTTCCTGATTTAGAGATTTCAGATGCAACGTCATAGCGGCCTAAGGCACTATTCCAAATGACTTTAAATACTTTATTCATGGCGTAACTCTTATTATATTTAGGCATAACAATTGACCACGCCTATAAATAGTGCATGGTCAATTGTTAGGAAATATTAGAATATCCAATTACTGCTTTTAAACAATTCTGAAGATACTCAATAAATATAGATATTAATATAGGACAAATTGGTTAAGTTTGTAGGAGATTTCTCATAATATTGTTTTTTTTAAATAACTTATTGATTTATTTGTAGCGTCGTATACGTCTGATGCTGGGAGGCTTTGTTGAATAATTCGGATTTAGATAAAAGCGCCTCTCGTCACTGACTTCCTCAGGCAATCCGCACACTTTCTGGCATCCCTGCACGCGTCATTTTGTTTAAGGCACGGATCATGGCCATAGTTTCTCCAACCTGCGCATCGTAATCCCTCAACGTAAGATGCCCACCAAACAGCTGTTTTACGCGGTACATCGCCGTTTCGGCCACTGAACGCCGGTTATAAGCCGTGTGCCATTTCCAGTACGCATTGCTCCCAGTAAGCCGTTGCCTCGCCACCGCCTGATTTCTGTCGGCATACTCCACCGGCCAGTAGCCGGCGCGCGTTCGCGGCGGGATAAGCGCCTTAATTTTCTTGCGCCGCAACTCGTCGTGGCACCGCTTTGTGTCATAAGCCCCGTCGGCACAGGCAGCCCTGATTTTCCTGTGCGTCTGACGGATAAGCCCCGGGAATGCCTCTGCATCAGTCACGTTGTTTAGGGACAGGTCAGCGCAGATAATCTCATGCGTATCAGCATCCACCGCCAGGTGCAGTTTCCGCCAGACGCGGCGCTTTTCCTGGCCGTGTTTTTTCACCTTCCACTCACCCTCACCGAAGACTTTTAAGCCGGTGGAATCGATAACCAGATGGGCAATTTCACCGCGTGTTGGGTTTTTGAAAGGGATGCTGACGGATTTAGCCCGCCTGCTGACGCAGGAATAATCCGGGCAACGGAGCGGGAGCTTCATTAGGGTAAAGATGGAGTCAATGAATCCCTGCGCAGCGCGAAGTGTGAGGCGAAAAACGCGTTTGAGCATCAGAACGGTTGAAATGGCCAGCTCAGAATAACGTTGCGGACGACCGCGTAAAGACGTGTTGGGCTCGTCATACCAGGCCTGAATGGCCGACTCATCAAGCCAGAATGTCAGTGAGCCCCGATTGACAAGCGCCTTGTTGTAGGTGGCCCAGTTGGTGATTTTGAACTTTTGTTTTGCCACGTGATATCGCTGCAGGATCAGGAGTGTGGTGATCTGATCCTAACTACGGCCAAAAGTTCGATTTATTCAACAACGCCTTGAATCGGTATCAACTTATTGAATACACGACTATCAGATTCAACTAATTGCCGGCAACACCGAAATTTTCTATGTGATTTTACAAAAAAAAGAATAAAGAAAATTCCTACAATAATATGTACTATATCCTATATTAAAAAAAATAAATTATAGCTAAAATCATAACAAGATATAAAAAAATTAAACATTAGTATTATACTCTGGCGTAGCCTACACTCCATATTTACGAAAGTAAAAATGGTTACCGAGAATGGTTCAATTACATTTAAAATTACTAATAGCTCCATCTGCTATGACTGAGCGTCCAGAAGCTGGCGGCTATACTGCCAACTTAGCCTCGGCTAATAATATGTTTGTCACTCGTTTGCATGATCGTTTGGGCGAAACTCAGTATATCGACGTATAGACTGGCGAACAGAAAGTAACCAGTATGTGGTTGCGTAACGACGGTAGGCATAACCGTTTTCGTTATTCTCAAGATCAACTGAGGACACAGGCTAACCGTTATGTGCTGCAATTAGGCGGAGATATTGCTCAGTGGAGCAATAACGACATGGACCGTTTCCATCTGGGCGTTATGGCTGGGTATGGTAACAGCAAAAGCACCACCATCTCGCAAGTGTCCGGTTACAACGCTAAAGGGTCAACTGACGGTTACAGCACCGGTGTCTACGGGACCTGGTATGCCACGAGGCCGATAAGTCTGGCTTATATGTCGACAGTTGTGCGCAATTCAGCTGGTTCAACAACACCGTTGACGGTTAAGATTTGAATACTGAAGAATATAACTCTAAGGGGATAACTGCCTCGGTTCAGAGTGGTTATACCTTCAAAATTGGTGAAAATGCCGCTAAAAATGCCACCTACTTTATCCAGCCTAAAAGTGCAGGTGATCTGGATGGGTGTGAAAGCCTTTATGAATGGCTATAGCAGCCAGGATAAAGGTAAAGACCGAGTATTTCAGCCATTTGTAGAAGCAAACTGGATCCATAATACCAAAGACTTTGGGTCACTATGGATAACGTGACAGTGAAGCAAGATGGGGCCGCCAATATCGGTGAATTAAAAGTGGGTGTTGAAGGCCAAATCAATAAAAAAATCAACCTGTGGGGTAATGTTGCCCAGCAAATCGGCAACAAAGGTTACAGTGATACCGCTGTAATGCTAGGTGTGAAATATAATTTCCAACCTAGATTTCTATATTAGATATAAGTAAATAAAAATCAGATGATTATGACCTGCTACAAATAGCTGAAATCTTAAGTTCTAATAAAATTAGCTGTCACTTTTTCTGGCAGGCTAATTGACTTTCCATTTATATAGCCGCTGTTTCCAGCGAAGCATTATTGGGGGAAGGCATGGCGCTTTTTGGCCTTTAGCAATGATGTTAACTACGGCTATATTTATCTTTCCGCGAGTTTTATTAGTAAATAATCATGATGTATTTCATTAGAAATAAATTAGATATAATAAACAAATGCTCATGCAGTATACATCACTATTTCGCAGTGGATTTTCTTATTTCCATTCATTAGTTAAAAATAAAAGGAATTTTTATATGAACTATTTTATCCTCAGTCAGTGCGGACTGATGTCTTTCTCTTTCAAAATACTATTGAATGATGTGCTATACCAACAGTCAGAAGACTCAGTAATAAGGGTTTACCGTTCTATTTCCTCACTGATAAAAAATATGGATGGGAAACTCAAGCTGATACTACTTGACATTACTGGATTCAAACATAGTGAAGTTCATGATCTATTAATTAAAATAAAGTCAGCCCACAATGTAGGGATTATTTTATTTTGTGACAACTACTCTGACCTGTCTAGCCTCCCTAATATATATCATGCAGTCATATACAGAAAAAGTAATATTCCTTACATTAAAAAAACAGTAGGAACAATATGTCACAACCGCTATGACGGTCATTTCATACCTCTTGATGACGAAAATCTTGTTAAAAATAAATTAACTAAACGAGAAAATGAAACATTACAATGTATTATATCAGGTTTAAATTCTGTTCAGATTTCAAAGAAGTTATCACTCAGTTATAAAACTGTCAGTGGCTATCGTCGTAGTATCTGTAGAAAATATGGCATTAACAACTTAAATGTTTATTATTTAAAATACAGAGAAAAAAATCAGTAGCCGCGTCGGTAGGGTTATGTCGCATTAAGGTGTTGTGAGGTAACATGCTGTTTTTTTTGATGTTACCTGACTATGTCTCTGATCCGAAAATACTTCAAACGCCCGCATTATCCTGTTGATATTATGGCTCAGTGTGTTCGCTGGTATTTGGCTTATGCCCTGAGCCTGCGTGATCTCGAGGAGATGATGACAGAGCGCGGTATTATCGTTGACCACTCCATGCTTCACCGTTGGGTCATCCGTTTGGTGCCCTTGCTGGATAAGGTATTTCGCCGACATAAACGCTCAGTAGGTCGTCGGTGGCGCATGGATGAAACTACATCAAAGTCAAAGGTCAGTGGAAATATCTGTACCGCGCGGTCGATACTGCAGGCCAGACCATCGACTTTTTGCCGACCGCCAAACGGGACGCGGCTTCCGCATTACGCTTCTTTCACAAAGCTATTCGGCAT
Organism: Yersinia sp. 2553 StPb PI; assembly: GCF_052217105.1. NCBI lineage: Bacteria > Pseudomonadati > Pseudomonadota > Gammaproteobacteria > Enterobacterales > Yersiniaceae > Yersinia > Yersinia sp. 2553 StPb PI. The sequence goes on from NZ_JAZGPX010000001.1 coordinate 162,632, forward strand.
CACGGTGAACCTGAGATAGTGACCCTTGATAAAAGTGGTGCCAACACGGCCGCCTTGACCACACTCAATACCAACAAACCAGAAGAAGAAAGGATAACCATCAGGCAGAGCAAATACCTGAACAACCTTGTGGAGCAGGACCACCGTAATATCAAACGACGAATAAGGCCGATACTGGGGTTCAGCTCATTTCGGCGCGCGCAGACGATATTGGCCAGCATTGAGTTAGTGCACATGATACGCAAAGGACAACTTGATCATCCCGGTGGCGCCGCATTATCACCGGCGGAACAATTTTATCTGTTGGCCGCTGGAAAAATAGGCAGTGCTATTTTGCCGACCTCGCTCTGTTAATGCGACAAAACCAATTTAAGACCGTCTTCTCATTAATTTCTGTCTTTCTTTTCCTTTGGGATCCTTTTCGGTTTTTGAGGTAAAGCCCCGAATCCTCCCCACCTTACCCCCTTTTTCTGTGGATAAGGCTATATCTTGTGTTTTTCATCTCACCTTCATACACTATGAGGTTCCGAGAGGCAAAGGGGCACGGTATGACGGGCGTCTGTCGCGGCCTTTTTTTATTTTCTTTGCTCGGTATTTAATCCATTATAGAAAAATAACCGAATGATCCCGGATCCGATCAGGGAATTATTGCGCTCGGCTGAGCGTGACTTTTACGGCACAATGGTGATAACACTTGGCAATATTGAGGGCGCGTTGTCACATGACGGGTCATCAGTCCGACGATCGCGGAGATTAAAAACGTGAGCCTTATACCCCACGAACCGGAAAACTTTTCGCGTAGCGCGATCGGCAGTTATTTTGACTGGCAGGGCGCAGCCGAACTGCGCAACATGGCGCTACGGGCCAATCTTGGTACGCCGGCATACCTGTTAGCCCCGGAAGTGTCGGTGCTGCTCGGGTATTTTGCTGACTTACATCAACGGTTGCTGATGGAAACGCTGTGGAATACCGGGGCCCGGATTAATGAAGCTCTGTCCATCACCCCGGCCGACATTGAGCTGGACGGAGGCCGTCCTTTTATTGTGCTGCGTACACTCAAGCAGCGCCGGCGTAAACCTGGCCGGCCTACGAAAATAGAACAAGTTCAAGGATTTGACCGAGCTATCCCATTATCGGACCAAACTTATACACTTCGTTTGCGGGAATATCTGGCCACATTCAAACCCAAACGGCATGAGCCGCTGTGGCCTATCACCGATGACACGGCGCGTAACTGGCTCACCCGCGCGGTGGACAGTGCCGAACGTGACGGGATTGTGTTTCGGGTTAATCCGGTGACCACCAAAACTTTTCGACACAGTTACGCCATGCACCTGATCCAGCACAGTGTGCCCTTGAAAGTGGTCCAAGCTTTTATGGGCCATAAAGAGCTGAAGAGTACGGAAGTGTACACCAGAGTCTTTACCCTTGAGGTTGGCCAGCAGTTTGGCGTGCGGTTCAGTATGAATACGGATGATGCACGACGGCTGATCACGACCATTCCGACGCACAGTGAAGGTACATTCAAGCCTGTTCCCACCGATGTTCGCAAGGATAACGGCAGATAAATATGTTACGTATTGATTAATAAAAGCAATATACTTAATACTTAATACTTAATAGGTAATAGGTAATAATTAATACTTGTGATGTAATACGGGTAAATGATCGAACAGAGGATGGACAATGATCACGATTATCGGATGTAACAAAGGTGGCGCGGCCAAGACCACCACTGCCATCAATATCGCCATTGGCCTGGCACTGCGCGGGGAAGACGTTTGTCTGGTCGATGCTGATGTTCAGCGCTCCGCCTCGCGTTGGTATGCCGAGCGGGAACTCTCGGGACTCAAACCGGCCATCACCTTGATTGAGAAACGTGACAATATCTCCCAGACGCTAAAAAGTCTGGAGAATCGGTTCGGTCAGGTTATCGTCGATGTTGCTGGCCGTAACAGTCGGGAACTGATCACCGGCGGTACCGTTGCCCATCAAATTATTGCGCCACACCAGTGTTCCCAGTTAGATCTGGATACGCTGATGGAACTTCAGCAGCAACTGGAGAGCATGCGAGATTTGAATCCCGAATTAAAAGCGTGGTGTTATCAGACGATGGCGACAACTAATCCCTTGATACGGGGTACGGAACGCAATGAGTTTCTTGAGTATGTGAAAGAGTTCGATGGGCTGGTTCCTCTGAGTAGTGTCGGGTGCTACCGAAAAATTTATCGTGATGTGATGTCCGATGGGCGCTCAGTACTGGAAACCGACAATGACAATGCCAAAGCGGAAGTTTTGGCTTTGTTACAGGAGGTTTTCTGATGGCACTTAAAAAGCCCCAGTTGCGTAAAGAAGTGACTGAAGCAGACGCCGAAGCACTGGCGAACCGGTTGGCTGACAGACCTTACGGTGAAGAGAAAAAACCGTCCTTACAGCCTGAAACGCTAACCAGAACTACTATATCGTTACCTGAAGGCTTGCTGCGTGAGCTTGAAGATAGGGCTCTGGCCAATAAGCGTGCGGGAGTCGCGCCTAAAAATGTCAGTGCGTTGGTTCGCGAAGCCCTAGACGCGTATTTTAAAATGGAGTGATAAAACATAGAGTATAAAATAATAAATATGAAGTATGAAGTATGAAGTATGAAGTATGAAATTTTGGGTGTTAATAGTTTACAAGATTTTTGGCTTGGAGTGTTTTTCTAAGCCTTAAATTGGGCTAATAGTGTGACAATCTACCCTCAATATATAGAACGGTGTGTGACATATTGCCTTGAGCAACCAGGATTTCTGGATGACTGTGACATATGACCCTCACTCTGGTGAGCTATGTTAGATAATTGCTATATGTGCTGGTCTTTCATGGGGAAAAAAAAACTGCCGACGTACACATGGAGGGTTATTTGTCACACTTCAGTGTAGGAAAATACGATGTGAGTCGTCTTACGACCTGATTTTTTTTCAATATAATCAAGACTTATTGGCGTTCGTTTATTGATCTCTTCGACAATGGGATTGAGGAATCGGCGCCTGAAATCAGGCATTCGCGTATAGCTCTGTGGCAATTGATAGCGTTCAATCATCCATTTCACCCCCAGAATAGCGACCCCGGTCCCATCACTTCTTCTGTATTGGCATAATGACTCATAGAGTCGCATGGCATAGGGGCTGGTGATCTCTTTCGTTTCACCGAGACGAAACTGCGTAAATCGATTTTGTAAACCGATAAAGAAGGGAATGAGATACGGGTTTAAATGTACGCTGTACACGCCCCGAGCCGGACTGTGCGCACGCTTAATAAACCATGGATAGGACTCATAGCCTTTCTCGTCCCCTAAGTCTTCCTCCGGCCGGTAGAACAGTAGCCCGCCTACGGCGGGAGCTAAGACTCTGTTAGAGAATGTGTTTCTTCAGGCATCGTAGCTCGCTATAATTCCGTGTATGCACATACCTCGACCGGCAAAACTCCTCTTCCAGATTGATGATGGTTGGGGCCAGTTACTCACTAAACACGGTAACGTCGTCCCAGAATGGACCAAACTCGTCATCGAACGGATGCTTGCTTGCGGTACCGGGGCAATGGGCGTTCGCCGATATTGTTGTGCTTCCGCCCACTGTTCTCACACCAAATACTTCTGCCAAAGTTGCAAAAGCAAAGGGTGCAGCGCCTGTGGCATGAAGGCCACCGAGCAATGGATTGCTGAGCAACAGCATGTTCTCCCCGACTGTGAATGGCAGCACATTACCTTCACTATGCCCGATAAACTCTGGCCTGCCTTTGCCAACAACTGGCCTCTACTCAACAAACTCTTCGCCTGCGCCGCCAATACTCTGCTCAAATGGGCCAAAAAACTTGGTATCGAAATAGGCCTGTTTGTGGCCCTGCATACCTACGGTCGCCAGCTTAATCAGCATCCCCACATTCATCTGTCCGTCACCCGCGGGGGACTGTGTCTCAAACACGGTGTCTGGCGACCGGTTTACTTCAAAAAGAAAATCGTTGAACGTTACTGGCGTCAGGCCGTCATCGCCCTGTTGCGGGAAAGCTATGCAGAGCTGGACTTACCCGCTGCCGGCTATGAACACGTTCGGGATTATCGCGAGTGGTGCCAGTTTCTTGAGGTGCAGTTCCAGCGGCGCTGGAAAATCCACTTTGCCAAAAAGACAAAGCACGCCCGGCAAAACGTCAACTACCTGGGCCGTTATCTGAAACGGCCGCCCATTGCCGCCTCAAAGTTGCGCCATTACACCGGCGGAGCCGTTGTTCATCATTACTATGACCACCGGACTCAGCGGCACCGCACACAACGACTTAGCCAGGAAGAGATGCTGTGGCGCTATATCAGCCATATCCCGTCACGCCATTTTAAGATGGTCAGGTATTACGGTTTTCTGGCCAACCGCAAACGGGGTGAGTTATTGCCTAAGGTCTACACCGCCCTGGGGATTGAAATGAAGAAAAAACCGCAGAAACCGGGCTTTGCGTCGCTGATGAAACAATTTACCAATGTGGATCCTTACCAGTGCGTGTTGTGTGGTAGTCGGATGGTTTTTAACAGTGCGGAAGCCGGTATCCGTGCAGAAGAGTTATTGGCGCGACGTCGGCAGGAGTTCAAAACAGAGCGATGGTTGCGGCAGGCGGCATAGGGAAGATCTGCCTGAAATTTGGATTGGGCATCAAAATGGGGGTTATTTTAACCAATCGTCAACGTCGCGCTGCATGAGCTGACGAAACTCATGGCCCTATCACCCTATCTTGCCTCTAACCTAAGGGAAAAAAAGGGATCCAACTTCCTAACCATCAAGTCAACTACACCTCCGGTTGCAGGCCAGGTTTTGGCAGCGTGATTGGCCAACTTCATGTCACTAATGCGACAAAGCCAATCGCTAGGGGTCATGTGGGTTCACTGAAGAAGGGATGAATAGCCTCAGTTTTCATGACAACTCCATTTTTTGCAACAAGCACCGTTCTATTCGTTAGTGGCCTCACTATGCCCAGAATAAGGCCCCTTCGATTTTGTAGAATATTTTCAACAGAGCAGCGGAATGTACATCACAAAAAAACAGCATGTTACCGGACAACGCCTTAATGCGACAAAATCGCCCCTGTTAAATGGGAAATTTCTCACTGAATAGAGGCTGTATTCCTATATCAAGTTAATAATTATCGCCATATAATGCTGTCTTATATAACAATATCATTGTTGAGCGTTTATAGAAACATCGTGAGCCATACTTATCCCGTAGCCAATCAATAGAATTACTCAGTTAAGGACGACCGCCAAAGGTATTGTTTCTAATAAGATGTCCCCTAACATCGACTTGTCCGGCATTAGCTATTTAGGACTTTTTTACTATAATTTTATTGCGGCCCTTTTTGATGGTTTTTGTCTGTATTATTTCTTTGAATTACAGATATTGATGCCTTTATTGGTAGCACATGCCACAACCATACCGTAGCCCTTATAAAAGGCAACAATACCTTCCACAGGAACAGATAAATTAAATGTTAAAATTAACCCGTTGCCCTCATCCCAGCGATACTCGTAGGCGTAAATTTCTTCTGAGCACCCTGAGTACAGTCATCCTCTGTAGTATGGCCGGAATGGCTCACGCAGGCTCGTGTACTGGCTCGCTCGGTGTTTATACCTGTTCGGGAGTTCAGGATAGCGTAACCGATTCCACTCAGTACTTGTCAGGTTCACCGTTGTCAGTAACCACTGAGCCTAACTTCGGCATCGTTACCAGTTCAGACGAGGCGTTTAATCTGAATGGGACCGACGGTCTGAGCTTTACCGACGACAATGGTTCAACTATCACCGGACAGGAGGACGGGATTTTAGCACGAAACGACGGTGCAGGAGTGCTGTCAATCACTACCACTGGTACAGTCACCGGAACAAACCAGTTTGGCATTATGGCCACCAACGATGGCACGGACCTGACCATTGAGGCTGCCGATGTCTTTGGTGACGGTGCAGGCATTTATGCCATAAATAGAGGTACGGGGGTAACATCGATTACCACCACCGGTACGGTGTCTGGATACCAGTCCGGTATTCTCGCACGAAACGACGGTTCAGGTGCGCTGTCAATCACCAGCACCGGCACGGCAACGGGTACGGGTACGGATGGATATGGTATTTCTACTACCAACCTCGGCACAGACCTGACCATCCACGCCACTGATGTCTTTGGAGGTGATGTAGGCATTTTAGCCATCAACAGTGGCACTGGTGCGCTATCCATCACCAGCACTGGCACTGCAACTGGTACGGACGAGTCTGGTATTTATGCTTATAACCAAGGCACCGACCTGACCATCCAGGCCGCTGATGTCTCCGGAAACGTTGGTATTCTTGCTGAAAATCGCGGCACGGGGGTAACATCGATTACCACCACCGGTACGGTGACCGGCACAGCCCAGAGTGGCATTCAGGCGATAAACACCGGCCTTGGACCGGTCTCTGTCTCGGTGAACACTGGCAGTACGGTGCAAGGCGCTCTTACCGGTATTGACGTCAATTCGACCACGCCAATCGATATCACCAACGCCGGGACTGTCCGTAATTTATCAGGCAGCGCTTCAGATATCGCTATCCAGACCAGCGGAGCACAGGGAACCCTCACCAACAGTGGCCTGTTGCAGGGGACTGTTCAACTGAGCGATGAAGGCAACCGTGTCATTAACAACGCCGGCGGCTCTTGGGTCACCGCAGGTGGGACCAATGAGTTCGGCGCGCTGACAGCCAGCAATAGCCTGGTCAATAACGGCACCCTTATCGCCGCGAACGGGTCTGTAACTGACCCGGTGCAGACCACCACATTCAACAATGTTGGTACCTTCACCAACGCCAGCACCGGTATCCTGAGCATGGACAACGGCCGCGCGGGCGATGTCACCATCATTAACGGCGATTATGTGGGGAATGGCGGCAGCCTGCTGTTGAATACCGTGCTGGCTGATGATGCATCGGTCACCGATAAGTTGGTGGTGAACGGCAGTACTGCCGGAACCACGTATGTGGGTGTGAACAACCTCGGTGGCAGTGGTGCCGCAACGCTCAATGGTATTGAGTTAATACAGGTTAGCGGTGTTTCTGATGGGGAGTTTGTCAAAAATGGCCGTATTGTGGCGGGTGCCTATGATTACTTATTGGTGCGCGGTGCAGATACAAATGCCAGCAACTGGTATCTGACCAGTGTAATAACACCAACACCAACACCAACACCAACACCACCAACACTGCTTCAACGTCCGGAAGCTGGCAGCTATACCGCCAACCTGGCGGCAGTCAATAATATGTTTGTCACTACACTGCATGACCGCCTGGGTGAAACGCAGTACATTGATGCCCTGACCGGCGAGCAGAAAGTCACCAGCCTGTGGCTGCGTAATGAAGGCGGGCACAATCGTTCCCGTGATACCTCGGGTCAGTTGCGCACACAGGCTAACCGTTACGTGGTGCAACTGGGTGGCGATATTGCGCAATGGAGCAATAACGACAGGGACCGTTTCCATCTGGGCCTGATGGCCGGTTACGGCAACAGCAAGAGTACCACAGTGTCCAGTTTGTCGGGTTACAACGCCAAAGGGTCAACTGACGGTTACAGCACCGGCATTTACGGTACCTGGTATGCCAATGATGCCGACAAGTCTGGCTTATACGTGGACAGCTGGGCACAGTACAGCTGGTTTAACAACACCGTGGAGGGTCAGGATTTAGCGTCTGAAGAATACAAGTCCAAAGGGGTAACGGCTTCTGTTGAGAGTGGCTATACCTTTAAAGTGGGCGAGAATGCTGCTAAAAACGCCACGTACTTTATCCAGCCAAAAGCACAAGTGACGTGGATGGGTGTGAAAGCCGATGACCATAAAGAAGCCAACGGCACGAATGTGTCAGGTGAAGGTGATGGCAATATCCAGACCCGTTTGGGCGTGAAAGCGTTTATGAAGGGCTACAGTGACCAGGACAAAGGCAAAGACCGGGTATTCCAGCCGTTTGTTGAAGCGAACTGGGTCCATAATACCAACGATTTTGGTACTACAATGGATAGCGTGACCGTGAAACAAGACGGCGCAGCCAATATTGCGGAACTGAAAATGGGTGTTGAAGGGCAGCTCAATAAGCAAGTGAATCTGTGGGGCAATGTTGGTCAGCAAGTGGGCAACAAAGGCTACAGTGATACGGCGGTCATGTTAGGCGTTAAATATAACTTCTAAGAGTAATACCTCCTCACAGACAACAGTGTTTCGGCACTGTTGTCTGTGCTCTATCGGGTTCTGTCGCATTAAGGCGTGGTCAGGTAGTATGCTGTTTTTTTGGTTCTGTCGCATTAACGAAGAGAAGACGAAAGAATGGTAGATGTCTATTTTTTAGGCAGCCAACAGATAAAATTGTTCCGCCGGTAACAACGCTGCACCACCGGGATGATCAAATTGTCCTTTGCGTATCATGTGCACTAACTCAATGCCGGCCAATATCGTTTGCGCGCGCCGAAATGAGCTGAATCCCAGCATTGGCCTTGTTCGGGTTCTGTCGCATTAAGGCGTCGTCAGGTAAAATGCTGTTTTTTTACGATGTTGCCTGCCCATGTCTCTCATTCGAAAAGCCTTCCGTCGTCTGCATTACCCCACTGATGTTATCGCTCAGTGTGTTCGCTGGTATCTCGCTTATGCCCTGAGCCTGCGTAACCTCGAAGAGATGATGGCAGAGCGCGGTATTCTTGTTGACCACTCCACTCTGCATCGTTGGGTTATCCGCTTGGTACCGTTGTTAGATAAGGTTTTTCGCCGACACAAGCGCACAGTAGGTCGGCGGTGGCGCATGGATGAAACCTACATCAAAATCAAAGGCCAGTGGAAGTATCTGTATCGGGCGGTCGATACAGCAGGTCACACCATCGACTTTTTGCTGACCGCCAAACGGGACTCTGCAGCCGCATTACGCTTCTTTCGCAAGGCTATTCGCCATCACGGCGAACCCGAGGTTGTCACTATCGATAAAAGTGGGGCTAACACCGCAGCTTTGGCCACGCTCAACGCGGACAAACCCGATGAGGAAGCGATTACCGTCAGGCAAAGTAAGTACCTGAACAACCTGATTGAGCAAGATCACCGAAATATCAAACGTCGGAGTCGACCGATGCTGGGATTCAAATCGTTTCGGCGGGCAAAAACGATCCTGGCCGGCATCGAACTGAGCAACATGATACGAAAAGGGCAATATCAACATCCGCAAAGTGAGGGATTGTCACTCGCGGAACAATTCTATTTGCTGGCTGCCTAAATAACCGACAACGCAACTTTGGCCAACTTCATGTCACTAATGCGACAAAGCCTGTAAAGACGTACCCACTCTATGATCTCATCGAGCTGTTTGCTGTCTAGGTCAGGACAATTGGCATAAATAGCTGCTGCTACTGTGCCCTGCTTTCTTTCAGTTGTGGAGCCTACCCCTGTTTTACCGCCCATGCCCTGCTGACCTTCATCGGTAAGCACTCTCCGGCCCCCATTGGTAACAAACTGTTCAGCTTTAACTTCCATCGTTCTTTCCTTATCGGAGAGCATAAAATTGTGTGGGGCAATGACGTAACACGTTGATGGAATGGTCAGGCGTTCTTGAAAGATGCGATTGAGTTTCCTAACCATGAACAAAGCCGGATAGACAAACAAAAGGCCGCATGTGCGGCCTTTTATCACAGAGATTGCGGAGGTTCAGATATGAAATACCCTGCCCCCCCCCTCAGGAAACTCAACGGTCAGACTCAGTTTCCCGCCCATTGCCTCAATATAGCGTTTAAGCGTTGCCAGCTTAACATCGTTGCCGCGCTGTTCAATTTGGGTGATGGCCGGCTGGCTGACGCCCATCGATTCGGCTAAGGTTTTTTGAGAAAGCTGCAATTCCTCACGCATCAGCTGTAACCCTGTTTCAAGGATCATCTCTTCCACCATTTCTTTGATCCGTGCCTGGCTTTCTGGCGAACGAGACGCTATAGCTTCACGTAGTGTTTTCATTTTTGCTCCTCGTTAACGGTTAAATGTACGGTGAATTCTTCATCCGCTATGCGGATCATCGTGTCGTAAAATCGTTTGTCGTTACTTTTGTCGCCGGCGCATAACACGATGGCCTGACGTTTTGGGTCAAAAGCGAAGAAGGCGCGCACCGGTCGACCTGAATACTGCACGCGAAGCTCCTTCATGTTTTTATGCCTGGAACCTTTCACGCTATCAGCGTAGGGGCGCGACAGTTTGGGTCCATAGGTTTCGAGGTTAGATAAATCGGCGAGCACCTTTTCCTGCATCCCCTCTTCTTGCTCCTGTAGCCAGGCGTCAAATCTCGGGGTGAAAATCACAGTCCACAAAATTACGTCCTCATAAGGTGTAGCTTATGCTCTCAATATATAATCTGTAGCTTATTTTATCAAGATCATTTGTTAAGTTACTGTTCACTTTTAAAAAATAAGGTAGTTGCCCCATTCCCAGTTGGAGAGCATGAAATTGTATGGGGCACGCCATGATATTGGCCACATCATAGCAAGCTAGATTTGTAGTAAAAGCAGAATGTGGGTGAGAAAAACATGACCATTGCAGCGCAGACAGTCGTCCATTGCTTTCGTCACTGGCGGTATTGGCGGCACTGCTGACCGCACCGGACAGCGCCAGTGTCAGGCCGCTGCTTTTTTACTCGACGCTATGGGTTTGGCTGCTGTGATTTTCCGCCGCCACAATAGCGACATTCTTACCGCTCAGATTGATGTCTTTACCGGCTAACACCTCGGAGCCTTGCACCCTCAGGTCTTCACCGGCGGTCATATTGACATTGCCCAGTACGCTGCCCACCGTGCTGCCGACATTAGACATCGACTGACCGCTGTCGGTGACTTTGGTGCCGCTGCTTACGGTCGCGGGAAGGTGGAGATTTAGAGCTTAGAAGAAAAGCCCCCGGTTTTGGCCGGGGTTGTCGTTAAGGCTGATAATCTTCATACGGCTTTGTCGCATTAGTGACATGAAGTTGGCCAAAGTTGCGTTGTCGGTTATTTAGGCAGCCAGCAAATAGAATTGTTCCGCGAGTGACAATCCCTCACTTTGCGGATGTTGATATTGCCCTTTTCGTATCATGTTGCTCAGTTCGATGCCGGCCAGGATCGTTTTTGCCCGCCGAAACGATTTGAATCCCAGCATCGGTCGACTCCGACGTTTGATATTTCGGTGATCTTGCTCAATCAGGTTGTTCAGGTACTTACTTTGCCTGACGGTAATCGCTTCCTCATCGGGTTTGTCCGCGTTGAGCGTGGCCAAAGCTGCGGTGTTAGCCCCACTTTTATCGATAGTGACAACCTCGGGTTCGCCGTGATGGCGAATAGCCTTGCGAAAGAAGCGTAATGCGGCTGCAGAGTCCCGTTTGGCGGTCAGCAAAAAGTCGATGGTGTGACCTGCTGTATCGACCGCCCGATACAGATACTTCCACTGGCCTTTGATTTTGATGTAGGTTTCATCCATGCGCCACCGCCGACCTACTGTGCGCTTGTGTCGGCGAAAAACCTTATCTAACAACGGTACCAAGCGGATAACCCAACGATGCAGAGTGGAGTGGTCAACAAGAATACCGCGCTCTGCCATCATCTCTTCGAGGTTACGCAGGCTCAGGGCATAAGCGAGATACCAGCGAACACACTGAGCGATAACATCAGTGGGGTAATGCAGACGACGGAAGGCTTTTCGAATGAGAGACATGGGCAGGCAACATCGTAAAAAAACAGCATTTTACCTGACGACGCCTTAATGCGACAGAACCCAGAAAACAGCGTCGCTTCCTCTACAGTCAGACGACGACGGCCTTTGCACAAACGGTTAACCGTTGCGCGAGTCACGCCCATAATATCGGCCAGTTCTTCCTGCCCAATGGCTAATGGGGTTAAAAATTCTTCCTGCAAAATTTCGCCTACCGTAGTAGGTTCGCGAGTAGTGGTATCAAGCATAAATCCCCCTGCTAGGTGTCTTGATGAGGATCGAGGTAGATGCTTTCAGCATATCCGTCGTTCCATTGAAACATTAACCGCCATTGAATATTGACTCTCATACTTGACCAGCCATCAAACTGCCCTGAGAAACGCTTGTAGTAATTGACCCTACCCCAAAATCCTGTTCCATTCAGAAACAGAATTCCGGCATGATAAACACTCCCCTGAGTGGAGGTTGTGCCGATGAAAAAGTCACGATTCACCGAAGAACAGATTGTCTTTGCCCTGAAACAGGCCGAGCTGGGTACATCGGTACCTGAAGTCTGCCGTAAACTGGGTATCTCTGATGCCACCTTTTACACGTGGCGTAAAAAATACGGCGGAATTTCCCCTTCAGAGCTGAAGCACATGCGGCAGCTCGAAGAGGAAAATCTCAGGCTGAAGAGGCTGGTTGCTGATCTGAGCCTCGACAAGGCGATGCTACAGGATGTGCTGGCAAAAAAGAACTGACGCTGGCACGCCTGCGCGAATGGGTCAGGGATTTACAGGCCCGATACGGTGCCAGCGAAAGACAAATCTGTTTTGCGCTACGGCTCAGCCGCAGCTCGTTTAGATATCGTTCTGTTGCTGCCGATGATAGCGCACTGCGCCTGCGTATTCGTGAGATCACCGAAACGCGAATTCACTACGGATATCGCCGGGTACACGTGATGCTCCGGCGTGAGGGCTGGCGCGACAATCACAAACGGATCTACCGCCTCTACTGTGAGCAAGGGCTGTCGCTACGCCTCAAACTGCCACGTCGCAATAAATCTGCCCAGCAGCCGCAGCCTCAGCCTCAGGGCTTATATCCAAACCACGTCTGGGGCATGGATTTTGTTTCTGATGCGTTGTTTGACGGGCGACGACTACGCCTGTTGACGGTTATCGACCTTTACACCCGCTAATGCCTGGGGATCTGCGTGGGACAGAATCTGCGTTCAACAGAAGTGGCAGAGATGCTGAATCAGGCGTCCTTTACCGCAGTTGCTGAAAACCGATAATGGTTCTGAATTTGCAGGGAAAATGCTGGACAAGTGGGTGAATGAAAGAGGGATCAGGATCGACTTCTCACGCCCGGGAACACCGACGGACAACGCTACGGTGGAGTCCTTTAATGGCAGATTGCGGCAGGAATGTTTGAACGAGAACTGGTTCATGTCTCTGGAGGATGCACGGTGCAAAATCGAGGGCTGGCGGATACACTATAACCAGAGCCGTCCCCATTCTGCCCTGGGCTGGATGACTCCTTCTGAATTTGCCGAGAAATCTGCCGGTTGCCAGAATATGCAGCCAGAATGAAGCCGGTTATTCCTGATTATGAATGGATCACATACGAGGAGCGGGTCAGGATCCGACATTACTAAGTGAGCGTTGTATCTAATCCTGGGGGTAGGTCACTTAATATGTAGTAAAAACCGACACGACAAACATCTGTTGTCAAAATCTGCAGTGACTAACTTTCTCTATTTAACCTAACTTGATGGAAGAAAAGACGCATAATATTTCACGATAAATACCAGCAATGACAATAAGAAAGTTCGCCATAGATATTTTATCTATTTTCAGTAGAGTAACCTCACTGAAATTTTGGCGATTTCACCCTGAAATAAAAATAAAATATCAATATAAAACAATTAATTAATGATTTTTATTCGATGGCGAACTTTTATGGTTGGATAAGAAAATAAGCAGATTACAGCACTGATTTCAGTGGCAATTTCAGGCTGAAATCGCCACTGAGTTGATAGAATTACTGTGATAAATGTTTCTTCATTGTGTGCAAAATAAGTCGGTCAAGTTCTACCTGCAACTCTTTTGGCAAACGGCTAAACTCATAGCTAAAAGCGCGCCCCTTTATACGTTTTCTAGCGTATTTATCTTTTTCTTCAAAGTCCCATAATTTTTCAACAACAGCAGCCTGTTTTCCTGGTTTAGCTAAAATTTCGTCTAAAACATGTCGGAACGATTTGATTATTTCATTTTTCAGTTCATCAGAGACTAGTTCACTGGCATTATAAATTGTTTTTATTTGCTTCCTAACAGAATCAACAAATGTCTCTAGTTCGAGACTACGCAGCCGTAATTGTTCATCAATATCGAGCAATAATTTATAATCTGGATAGGTTAGTTCATATTGAACAGGGAAAAGCTCTAACATCATCTCAGGTACCGACGCGGCCTGAATAGCTCGGGTAACTTTCGCGGGAGATAAGCGTTCAGATTGGGCTATCTCTTTCTGGTTCATGCCTGAATCACGGAGAAGTAAAAGCCTTAATCCAATCTCACGTAAATTATGTTCTTTTGCGGTTTGAATATCAGCGGCGAGTTTTCTCGCATCATCCATATCAATATCATCCTGAGTAACCAAGACATTGAGATCGACATGGCAAATCAATGCGGCAGCTCTGCGACGTGAACCGTCGAGAATTTCAATCTTTCCATCAATTATACGTCCAATTGCCGGGAAAAATTGTTGAAGACGAATGGTTCTGATAATGTCCTGAAGTGATTCCTCCGTGACACCCGCTTGATCTCTGCCATTTGTGGCCAGAGATACAAATGAACGTTCAGCAATATCCTCTTCCGGAATGGTTTCGAACATGAATACAGCTTTTTTCCCTGAGGAAAGAGTGAATATTTGACGATAATTATCAGTTGATATATTGGACAAAGGAGAACCACTAAATGTCCGGCCGATGGTTGGGCGTTTTTTTGTCATGGGTTACCTCAGTTCATCCGAATAAATTCGATGCGATCGAATACAGCTTTAGCAAAATCTTCCGCTGCAGCACGAGCATTTTTTAATGCCTCACTACTACCAACATAGGTAGAGGGGTTGGCGGAAATAACCGTATCAAAAGATTCGCCACATCGTTCAAAACCATCAAGCCGTGGTAGGGCCACATCCAACATATCACCCCCAAATATCTCTTTGGCCAGACTATGACAAAGCTTGTGGTCAGATTTATTCTGCAATTTAGACATAAATCCTATATTGCCCTGAAGGGGATACTTAGCCCCTGATTTTGCAATCATCTCAATGAGTTCAGGAAGACGAGTGAGATATTTTAGAGTGGAGTGGAAATCGACCTGAGCAGGGGGGATCGGAGTCATAAGCAAGTTAGATGCAGCAATGGCATTACTCAGGAAAGCATCGAGATGTGGGCCACTATCAATAAAGATAAAATCATAATCCTTGTTGAGTTTATCAATAATGTTCTCTTTAAGAACGGTATAGATATTCTGGCCAGGCAAATTTTCGGTACACAGTTCTTTCCATTGCGATGCAATAAATGCATCTTCAATAGAAGCAGGGATAACATCAACTCCCGGCACAATAGAAGAAATGACAAATTCAGACAGAAGTTCTTCGCGGGTGACATTCTGTAGCATTGCCTGAGCAGAGGTTGTATCTACAGCCCCAATAGAACGAGAGTGATTTAGAAACATTGTAGCTGAAGATTGAGGATCAAGATCTATAACCAGAATTCTTAAATCTTCATAAAGTAGGTGAGGGTGGGCACGTAATCCATGAGCAAGAGAAACCGAACTTACTGTTTTCGATACACCACCTTTCAAATTACCAACAAAAATAGTGAAGGCTTCATCGTGGCGATCACTGTATTTAGGAACACCACGATGATGATATATATCTATAATATTTTGCAGTGACATTGCATATTTTATAGATGTTCCAGCCGGTTTCTTCAAAAACGTGTAACCTTGCTCTTCCATTTCGGTGACAGCATAGTCAACACTTGCACGTGTCAATTTAGGTAATTTGGCAACAGCAGCCTTGGCATAAGTCTGGAAATAAGTTGTTTCTTCCAGCTCTTCCTTTTGTTCCTTAATCTGTTTGGTCAGAAGAGTGAGCATATGTTCAGAGCGCTCGGCCACTCTATAGATTTGTTTAGTATTTACCGACACAAAACACCTCAACATGTAGCATTTAAGTATACATACAATAATGCTACATATAGACGTTTATGTAAAATATTTACTTAAAGACAAGATGATTTTTATCTTTAGTTTCAGATCCTCATTTCAGAATGAGTCCGTATACAAGAATGCCGATTGCGCTACACGAAATCTGAGATATTCTTAAGGGGTGAGGTCGCTACATTTTGATATAGAGCAGCATAAATGGATTTTGATATAACGTTTCTGAAACTAGCGATATTGTTTGGTTTTGGGTCAAGAGTAATCAGGACATCGTTCAGCCCTTGTACTCAGGATGCAGTTCTATCTCCAGGTAATGTGACGATTTACGTCCTGTGATTGATTAAGAATACGAATTACAGTGATAGAAGACTCGGATGGAACGAAGAAAATCACATGCTTTTCAATAGGAAGAGAAAAAATATTTTCACCCAACTCAGATCGTTGTGTACCAATTTCATGTCTGGCCAAAATATCAAATATGTCAGAAAAGCGAGCGACATATTCATCCGCCTTGGCTAAACCAAATTGTATCTGGCCATAAAGCCAAATATTTTCCAAATCATCAATTGCTTTCGGTGTCAGATTAATCTCTTTCATTCAGATTAACCCTTTCCTTTATTCTCTGCAGGAATACATCTTTGTTCCAGGTTTCTGGCGTACCGCTACTCACACCTTCAGCCAATAAGTCCCGTAATGATTGTAAATGGGATTCAGCCTGCTTTTCACGCAATAAACGCAAAGCATCACGGAGCACTTCGCTTTGAGTTCTATAATCACCTGAGCTAACCAGCGAGTCTATGAAGTCGCGAAGTTCCTCACCAATATCTACTGTCATTGTCCTAGCCATAAATACCTCACGTAAGACATAATCTTACATTCATTATAAGTCTATCTATTTTAATGTGCCAGTTAGTTTTTTAATTCAAAGTAGTAATACAAAGATATACATGAATTTCATCCTGCCCAAAATCTATGACATTTATACCCTAATGTCATAGTTAAAATTATGGTCATTTCCCCATTGGATCATCACCTATCTGTCATGTACATTATGATCATCACCTAAAAGTCACTTATGGGCAAAAAATGTACATTCACGGCTATCTCCGCGCCTCGACGAAAGAACAAGACGCACTCCGAGCCAAAAACCGGATGAAAGCCTTTATTGAAGAGAAAGGTTTTCGGATGGCCAGCTGGTACACCGAAAATGTGTCAGGGGCGTCACTCCAGCGGCCAGAACTTTTACGGTTACTCGATGATGCCGCCCCGGGTGACATTATTCTTATCGAACAAGTTGACCGATTATCGAGACTGGATGAAGCAGGGTGGCAAAAACTAAAATACCTTATCCAAGAAAAAAGGCTTGTTGTTGTCAGCCTGGATCTACCCACAAGTCATCAGGCACTGACTCTGAATGCACCTGATGAGTTTACTCTGGCCATGCTGACAGCCATCAATGGCATGATGCTGGATATGTTAGCGGCTATTGCGCGGAAAGATTACAGTGACCGACGCCGGCGCCAGCAAGAGGGGATAACCAAAGCCAAAGCGGCGGGGAAATTTAAGGGACGACAGGCAGATCGCCTTCTGCATGAGAAAATAATAGAGCTGCGCATCAAAAATGGCCAAAGTATCAGGGATACAGCAAGGCTCACGGGTGTATCTGAAAGAACAGTTATACGGATAGTGAACAAAGCCAAAGTGACTGTTGAAAGTAGCGAAATTAAATCGGTGATCGGACATTTTTAAAAACGGGTATTTTTTGGGAGTTTCCGGTGGGAGAGGGGTAAAGCCAATAACACGGGGACTCTGCGGGACGTGACGCCCCCGAAACACCCCGCGCCCCTGCCTTCAGACGAACGGTAACCCGCTGAGGCATAGCCTATTATAACAGGGGTCGCAGCGATAAACAGGCGAAGAGTCCGAGTTTGGCACTCTACAGGTAAATCCCAAAGGGGAGGATAAGTATAGAAGAGGGAGGGGCAACCGGAATTGACGAAATTGCACATTTAGGGGCTGCGGCACTTGTGACCCTGGCTTCTATTATGCAGTAGCGTACTCCAACCGTATTGTGGGGGTAAGCAGTAGCGGCAACGTATGCTTTAACACCGATGCGGGTTAGAAAATACCTGGGATTGGTGCCCGCTATAATTTATATTCATTTTTTGTAAATGGATTTAACTCAATGGACTGTGTATATGAACAATTTTATTAAAAAGAGTATTGGCGGATTATCTAAGCAGTACTACATTAGAAATTTCCTCTTTGGTATGTTGTTCTTCGGGGCCTTTGTATGGATAATAAGCACCTCAACGACCCCGATGAAATTCCCGCCCCTATTTATTTTCGCTATTAGTACGTTGCTATACCCATACTCACGATTTGTATATGAAACCCTAATAAACTCTATCATTGGGGATAATAGATTCTGGACTAACGCCATATTATTTCTCATGACAAAATTTATAATGATGGCACTATGTTGGGCTTTTGCCATTTTCATTGCACCCATTGGACTGATTGGTTTGTACTTCTATCATTCATACCAAGAAAGAAACCAAGGGTAACGCTTCAACGTTGAATGATTCAACATGGATGTTGAACTTTGCCCGCAAACAGTTAAGGATCGGGTATATCCTTGGCTAGATGTGTTGTTAATAGTCGCCCCAGTTAAGATAAATGTCGTTTTTGCAGCTTCGCTTCTGCTGGACCTCATCGGCTATTGATACTTCACCCTGACTCATAAATAAGATATTTCTCACTTAACTTGTCTTCTATGTGCGATATTTCCCACGCAATGACTTTATTGTCAGATATTTCCCACAAGATTGATTGATTATTTTCCTGGGATATTTAGTCTCATCAAAAACAGGTTGAAAATAACACCGCGACAGGCAGAATAGCCTCAAATTATAGTCTATCACTCTCCCCATATTCTGGGGCAAAGGCATTCCTGATGTCCCGTTTCTGCTATGGCCTATCCATGGTGAGCACAATATTGCCCATAACCCTTATTCCGCTCGCCAGTTATGGCGCGGAATTCCCCCCCGTTGAGCAAAGTATTCATCAACAGGCCCGGCAACGGGCACTGGAAGAGCGGTTGGCCCCCGCAACACCGGATGTGCGCTTATCAGCGCCAGCGGCCTCTTTGGGCCGTATTGTCTTCCCGGTTGAGCACCCCTGCTTTGCCATTGATCGTATAAAAATCAGTGGCGCAGAGCCATTACCTCGCTGGTTGCCACTGCAACGTATCGCCAATCAGGCGCAAGGCCAGTGTTTGGGCGGCCAGGGCATTAACCTGCTGATGAGCCAGATACAAAACCGCCTGATCGACCATGGCTATGTCACCACCCGGGTACTGGCCCCGCAGCAGGACTTAAACCGCGGCACGCTGGCGTTACACGTGGTGCCCGGCAAAATACGCCATGTTGAGCTGACGCCCGGCAGTGACCGCCATGTCACGTTGTTCAGTGCCTTCCCTGCCCGCCCTGGTAACCTGTTGGATTTGCGTGATATCGAGCAAGGACTGGAGAACCTGCAGCGCGTCCCCACCGTGCAAGCCAGTATGGAATTGATCCCGGGTGATGCCCCCGGCGAGACCGATATCGCCCTGAACTGGCAGCAGCGCAAAATGTGGCGGCTGGCGGCCTCACTGGATGACTCCGGCACCCGCAGCACCGGCCGTTATCAAGGTGGCGCAACCCTGTTTCTGGATAACCCGCTTTCACTGAGTGACCTGTTTTATGTCTCTGCGGGTGGCTCAATAAAAAATCGCGGCGACAAAGGCACCAATAACCTCACCGGCCATTACTCGCTGCCGTTCGGTTACTGGACCGCGGGCATCACCGCCAGCAGCTATGACGGCTTTGTCGCATTAGTGACATGAAGTTGGCCAAAGTTGCGTTGTCGGTTATTTAGGCAGCCAGCAAATAGAATTGTTCCGCGAGTGACAATCCCTCACTTTGCGGATGTTGATATTGCCCTTTTCGTATCATGTTGCTCAGTTCGATGCCGGCCAGGATCGTTTTTGCCCGCCGAAACGATTTGAATCCCAGCATCGGTCGACTCCGACGTTTGATATTTCGGTGATCTTGCTCAATCAGGTTGTTCAGGTACTTACTTTGCCTGACGGTAATCGCTTCCTCATCGGGTTTGTCCGCGTTGAGCGTGGCCAAAGCTGCGGTGTTAGCCCCACTTTTATCGATAGTGACAACCTCGGGTTCGCCGTGATGGCGAATAGCCTTGCGAAAGAAGCGTAATGCGGCTGCAGAGTCCCGTTTGGCGGTCAGCAAAAAGTCGATGGTGTGACCTGCTGTATCGACCGCCCGATACAGATACTTCCACTGGCCTTTGATTTTGATGTAGGTTTCATCCATGCGCCACCGCCGACCTACTGTGCGCTTGTGTCGGCGAAAAACCTTATCTAACAACGGTACCAAGCGGATAACCCAACGATGCAGAGTGGAGTGGTCAACAAGAATACCGCGCTCTGCCATCATCTCTTCGAGGTTACGCAGGCTCAGGGCATAAGCGAGATACCAGCGAACACACTGAGCGATAACATCAGTGGGGTAATGCAGACGACGGAAGGCTTTTCGAATGAGAGACATGGGCAGGCAACATCGTAAAAAAACAGCATTTTACCTGACGACGCCTTAATGCGACAGAACCTCTTCGACTGCGTTCCGCCTCATCCCAAACTGCGGTGATGATCAGCCCATTTAATCGCCCAAAAAAGACATTTGTCGTGCTGATATTTCACGCTAAACCCAGCTTCAAACCTATGAGCGTTTGAGTCTCTAGACTCGAGCAGTCACATTTCTCAGCATTTTGAACCGCCATCCCGCGCCAACGGGAGTGATAAATGCATTTTGTACTGCCAAGTGACGGAAATTGTAGTAATCTTCACCAAACGATCCTTTTCAGATCCTTGGGGGAGAAAAATGTCACAAGCCGTAAATACAGATACTTCCTCATCGAAAATGAAGCGCCCTTATAGAAAAGGGAATGCTCTCAGTGATGCTGAAAAACAGCGAATTTCTATTGCTCGGAAAAGAGCTACTCATAAAGAGATTAAGGTTTTCATCGAACCTCAGCTGAAAAGTTTTCTTATGAGCATGTGCTCACAAGATGGATTAACTCAGGCAGAGGTTATAGCTAGATTGATAGAGCGTGAAGCACTGGACAGAAATTTATCCTGATGGGCTTACTTTCTTGATACTTTAGCTTGTGAGTGCTAGATTGCTGATCGGTTAAAGAATTTTTTGGTTGGCCACGCCGTAAGGTGGCAGGGAATGGGTTCTGAGGCTATTTGGGCTGAATCCTGAAAAGCAAAAACCCCGAGAATCTTCGACTGTTTGGCGACGAGAGAAGATTAACGGGGCCCACTAAAACTGTATAGAAGCTGTTGCTCTATGCAGGGAGTATAGAATTGTGCGAAAGAAAATTCAACTCCTACTGTGCAACATAAGCACAGGTAGGTTTGGCTGATAATAACTTTGCTCTGGCCGAGCCTGAAAGCACCCCACAATTAAACCGACGCGGTGAGTCAAATACGCTGCGTAAAGGTACATCAAAGATTCACCGGCGTTATACGCCAGCGCTGACATGTGCAGTTCCTCGCGGTATGGCAGCAAAGGTGGTTGCACGTATCAGTAGTCACAATTGGCACCGTAATCACGAGCTGATTGAATTACGTCGTCAGGGCTATGTGCCCTACACAAAACGTAATGATCCGCACTTTTTGCCAAAACCGATGCGTATTTCTGCCCGTTCAGAGAGCTGCGAAGCATTGACTGCACTGTCAATGGCACTGGCTGCCAATTGCGATTACAACCCAGACAGTGACTACCCGTTTGAAATCATGGCTCCGTTTGAACAAATCGCTGCCGCGATGGGCATGTTGCATATTTATGATAACGGTCGCAAAGCTTACGACAGTCCTTTGCATGCTTTATCCGTGCAAGAACAGCTGGGCTATGTGATAGCACTTCACGGTAAAGATACTGACAGTGGCCAGAATAAGCCGCTGAGGTTGTGGCTGACTGAAAAGTTCTTCATTTCCAGAGGCATTGCCGTTGAAGAGATCCGTCATTGGCTTGGCCAGTTCAAAACATGGGCGATAAAAAACGGTTTAACTGAAAGCTTGCGCAAGAAATATGAACGGCACCTGCTACGTGTTGAGAATATGGGTATTGATCTGAAAGACAAACCCTCCTTACGGAATCGTTTAAAACAAATCAAACGTTGGGTTGTTAGCCCTGATTTGGCAAAAGAGAAGCAAAAGAAAGTGGCTCTTTTGGAAGGTCGCCTGACTGAAATCGACAGTGATAATACTCAACGTCTCGATCTTATTCTCGATGAGACACAGCAAAAGATACGCAGTCTGGCCAAGGCGAAGCATAAACGCCAAAATCCGTATTATCAGGCGTATGTCAAATGGTCAACAAGTGGGGCCGTCATGACGCATGAAGTCGTTATGCAAGAACAAGCGTTGCAGAAAGAACAGCCTGGACTTAAACACAGTGACCCCGAAGCCTATTACCGACAGTTGCTTGAGCGTGCCGGCATAGTCTAACCCCCATATTCCTACATTATGAACCTTACCGTGCCTGGCGCGGTTTTTGTGTTGGTGAAACCGGACAAAACGAGTGTTATTTAGCCACCAGGTCACGCCCCATTCTGCATTATCCCCCCGAATTCATGAGCGATATTGGCGTAATGTCGAGAGTGTTGAATATTTGCACCATTAACTTCGAATTGATGTCGTTAGCTTCGTAAGCTGTTTGATTACTATCATTAATTTCGAACGTTATTCCTGAACAAAATAAGCCTCTCAAAAGAGGAGTACTTTTCGAGCGGCTAAAGCCTGCTCTCCAAAGTAGCTCCCCTCGCTTTGCTCAGGGCAAATCAATAATCAACAATTGAGAATAAACAACATCATAGATAGCTCCCGACTAAAGTCGGGCAGGGGAACAGATGCATTGCAAACCTAAGCGTTCGTCACGCTATGCGTGCCAACCGCCAAGGCCCCGGAAATCACGCTCAGCGCGTCGCTACGCGCCACACTGACCACTCACCGGGGTTCTTTGCAGTGTGACCACAGAATTGTTTGTCAGCCTGTATGGCTCATCAGGACAGGGGAGGTATCAGGATCTCTTATGATCCTCACCGGCGCTGCCGGGCTTCAGCGGTTCGACATCGGGGAACATGTCGCAACTGTGTGCCGCTTTCTATGCACTGCGTGCATCAGGTTGGGGTTCCGCGCCCATTTCCTCCATAAGTCCCAAGTTTTATACTTATCCTTATGAATTACATAGAATATATTTCTTATTTTTGACCTTAGTCGTTAAACCTGAAGTTTGTTGTTAATTTTAACGGTTAGTTCTCGATGGTTAGGAAGTTGGATCCCTTTTTTTCCCTTAGGTTAGAGGCAAGATAGGGTGATAGGGCCATGAGTTTCGTCAGCTCATGCAGCGCGACGTTGACGATTGGTTAAAATAACCCCCATTTTGATGCCCAATCCAAATTTCAGGCAGATCTTCCCTATGCCGCCTGCCGCAACCATCGCTCTGTTTTGAACTCCTGCCGACGTCGCGCCAATAACTCTTCTGCACGGATACCGGCTTCCGCACTGTTAAAAACCATCCGACTACCACACAACACGCACTGGTAAGGATCCACATTGGTAAATTGTTTCATCAGCGACGCAAAGCCCGGTTTCTGCGGTTTTTTCTTCATTTCAATCCCCAGGGCGGTGTAGACCTTAGGCAATAACTCACCCCGTTTGCGGTTGGCCAGAAAACCGTAATACCTGACCATCTTAAAATGGCGTGACGGGATATGGCTGATATAGCGCCACAGCATCTCTTCCTGGCTAAGTCGTTGTGTGCGGTGCCGCTGAGTCCGGTGGTCATAGTAATGATGAACAACGGCTCCGCCGGTGTAATGGCGCAACTTTGAGGCGGCAATGGGCGGCCGTTTCAGATAACGGCCCAGGTAGTTGACGTTTTGCCGGGCGTGCTTTGTCTTTTTGGCAAAGTGGATTTTCCAGCGCCGCTGGAACTGCACCTCAAGAAACTGGCACCACTCGCGATAATCCCGAACGTGTTCATAGCCGGCAGCGGGTAAGTCCAGCTCTGCATAGCTTTCCCGCAACAGGGCGATGACGGCCTGACGCCAGTAACGTTCAACGATTTTCTTTTTGAAGTAAACCGGTCGCCAGACACCGTGTTTGAGACACAGTCCCCCGCGGGTGACGGACAGATGAATGTGGGGATGCTGATTAAGCTGGCGACCGTAGGTATGCAGGGCCACAAACAGGCCTATTTCGATACCAAGTTTTTTGGCCCATTTGAGCAGAGTATTGGCGGCGCAGGCGAAGAGTTTGTTGAGTAGAGGCCAGTTGTTGGCAAAGGCAGGCCAGAGTTTATCGGGCATAGTGAAGGTAATGTGCTGCCATTCACAGTCGGGGAGAACATGCTGTTGCTCAGCAATCCATTGCTCGGTGGCCTTCATGCCACAGGCGCTGCACCCTTTGCTTTTGCAACTTTGGCAGAAGTATTTGGTGTGAGAACAGTGGGCGGAAGCACAACAATATCGGCGAACGCCCATTGCCCCGGTACCGCAAGCAAGCATCCGTTCGATGACGAGTTTGGTCCATTCTGGGACGACGTTACCGTGTTTAGTGAGTAACTGGCCCCAACCATCATCAATCTGGAAGAGGAGTTTTGCCGGTCGAGGTATGTGCATACACGGAATTATAGCGAGCTACGATGCCTGAAGAAACACATTCTCTAACAGAGTCTTAGCTCCCGCCGTAGGCGGGCTACTGTTCAAACTCTGGGGGTAGATACCGAGCAGGAAGTACATGAATCCATGCGTTCTTCTTACGGTAGTCACTATCGCCGGATGTTGATGCCGGTACTGGACCGGCTTGAATTTCAGTCTGGTAATGCCTTGCATCGACCCGTTATTGATGCCATTCAGATTATTAAGGCAAACAGGGCAAGCAACCAGCATTTCTATGCTGTGGGTGACGTGCCCGTTGACGGTATTATCCAGAAAAAATGGCGGAATATTGTCGTTGTGAGTAACAAACTCGGGGAAGAGCGAATAAACCGTATTAACTATGAAATATGTGTCTTACGTGCTCTACGTAAAAGTCTGCGCAATAAAGAGATTTGGGTTGATGGTGCCGATCGTTACCGTGATCCGGCAGAGGATCTTCCTGTCGATTTTGCCGTCAACCGGGAAAAGTACTATTTCATGCTGCAAGTGCCTGCTGATGCGAAAATATTTATCGACCATATCAAGGGGACGATGCGTCAGTGGCTTAGCACCCTCAATAATGGTCTGCCGAAAAATGCCAAACTTCGTCTCAGGGAACAGGGCAAGAACAGGATCCATCTGACGCCACTGGACAGACAGATTGAACCTCCCAATACAACGGCATTGAAGCGTGAGATTGGCCAACGGTGGGACGATCTGGAGTTAATCGATATTATTAAAGAAGTCGATT
Source organism: Yersinia sp. 2553 StPb PI (assembly GCF_052217105.1). Lineage (NCBI taxonomy): Bacteria > Pseudomonadati > Pseudomonadota > Gammaproteobacteria > Enterobacterales > Yersiniaceae > Yersinia > Yersinia sp. 2553 StPb PI. The sequence continues at coordinate 188,096 of NZ_JAZGPX010000001.1, forward strand.
TACGTGAAAACTTCTCAGCGGTATTTCGAACTTCTGCCAGTCGGGAGGTTCTTGAACCAGAAATATTACAACGTCGCCTGCTGTTATGCCTTTTCGGCCTCGGTACCAATGTCGGGTTGAAGCGGGTAGCCAGCCAGCAACCCAGTGTCAGTTATGACGAACTGCGTTACGTCAAACGGCGTTTCATTAACAAAGACGCTCTACGTAGTGCGATTTCACACATTGTTAATGGAATTCTCCATATCCGCCAACCCGATATCTGGGGGAATGCCACCACATCCTGTGCCTCAGATTCCCGGAAATTCGGCGCCTATGACCAAAATCTGATGACTGAATGGCATGCACGTTACGGTGGGCGAGGCGTAATGATTTACTGGCATGTGGATACCCACTCAACATGCATTTATTCACAACTGCGGCGCTGCTCCTCCTCTGAAGTGGCCGCTATGATGGAAGGCGTCCTGCGGCACTGTACTGACATGGAAATCAACCACCAGTATGTTGACAGCCATGGGCAAAGTGAGGTGGCCTTTGCATTCAGCTACGTGCTGGGATTTGACCTGTTGCCACGCCTGAAAGGTATTGCCAGGCAAAAACTGAATTTGTGCGAAAAAGAAGATGCTGCTTTGTATCCTCATTTGACGCCGATTTTAACCCGGGGGATCGACTGGGAACTCATTTCGCAGCAGTATGACGAGATAATCAAATATACGGCAGCACTCAGGGTCGGCACGGCCGAACCTGAGGCCATATTGCGGCGCTTCACCCGTAACAATGCGCAACATCCAACCTATAAAGCACTGGCTGAATTGGGTAAGGCGATTAAAACTATTTTCCTTTGCCGTTATTTGCATGATGAGTCTCTCCGCTGCGAAATTAATGCAGGTCTGAACGTTGTGGAAAACTGGAACAGTGCCAATGATTTTATTTTTTATGGCGAGCATGGTGAATTTACCAGCAACCGGACAGCAGAGCAGGAACTGTCGATGCTGTCATTGCATCTGTTGCAAATCAGTCTGGTGTATATCAATACGTTGTTGATTCAGAATATTTTGTCTGAGCCGGCCTGGCGCCAACGAATGACTGAAGAAGACTGGCGTGGACTAACGCCGTTGATATACCAACACGTTAATCCGTATGGCCGAATAGAGCTGGATATGGACCAGCGGCTTGCACTGGCAGCCTGATATTGTTTAACGGGCCTGAAACTTTGAGTCGCATCGATGAGTTGAGTAAAGAAAACGGTGGTTTGTGAGAATCGAATATGTCGTTTTTTGCATGACGTAGTTTCAGGGCTTAGCGATTCTCGAAATCCATTCTTGAAACTCTATTCTTAATTCACTATGTTCTTAATGGGGTTCCGTGATCATTTCCTCCAAAAGTCCCACCTTCACGTCATATCACTTTGAATTATAATGATATTAGTCATTTAAAGTAGAGTCTATGTCTTCTTCATCGTTTAATGGGTCAACATCTTCCAGAATACTATCCAGATTAATGAGCACCGCCTGCTCTTCAAAAGAATAATTCCCTCCTAACAAAATATGCCCCCAGGCTACCGGGGATAAATTAGCTAACATTTCTATCGCCTTGTCATTACCCTGATTTTCAAATTTATCAACAAGTCCTGATAAGATTGCTGAGTTATAATAAATGATGCAGTTCGCTATCAGTCTTGCACAATCATTCCATTGATCTATTTGATAGTCACTCCCCCCACGAAATTGATTACCATTTACTGAAGCAATAGCCCTTCTTAGCTGATGATAGGCCTCTCCTCTATTCAGCGCCTGCTGAACAAATTGTCTTAACGTTTTGTTATCAGCATAGTCCAGAACGTAAATACATTTGATCAACCGGTCATATTCTCTGAGCGCTGCAAGCGTTTTGCTGCTACGTTTAGTATTCGATAATTTTTTAACCACTGTACTTTGTACCGCCGTTTTTCGGCTCAAAGAACAAATAATATGCTGTATATTACCCCACTCCTGCATGATGAGTTTGTTGTTAAATGGTTTCTTCAATTTTATAATTAACTGGTCTTCATCTAAAACAATTTCAAATAATTCATTAAATATTTTTTTGAATTTTGCATAGCGTGGTGAAAACTGATAGGAAAAAATATCGAGAATGGCAAAGTTTACGTTGTTAACACCATGGTTGTCTGTTGCTAAAGACTTTGGCTGTATTTCACTCGAGTTGTTATATAATAGGTCAAATGCAAAATGTCCTTCATACTCATTTGGAGAAATAACAACTGTCGCTAATGGCACATGGTTAGATACCAGAGTCATTGGGCGTTGTTGAATAAATCGAACTTTTGGCCGTAGTTAGGATCAGATCACCACACTCCTGATCCTGCAGCGATATCACGTGGCAAAACAAAAGTTCAAAATCACCAACTGGGCCACCTACAACAAGGCGCTTGTCAATCGGGGCTCACTGACATTCTGGCTTGATGAGTCGGCCATTCAGGCCTGGTATGACGAGCCCAACACGTCTTTACGCGGTCGTCCGCAACGTTATTCTGAGCTGGCCATTTCAACCGTTCTGATGCTCAAACGCGTTTTTCGCCTCACACTTCGCGCTGCGCAGGGATTCATTGACTCCATCTTTACCCTAATGAAGCTCCCGCTCCGTTGCCCGGATTATTCCTGCGTCAGCAGGCGGGCTAAATCCGTCAGCATCCCTTTCAAAAACCCAACACGCGGTGAAATTGCCCATCTGGTTATCGATTCCACCGGCTTAAAAGTCTTCGGTGAGGGTGAGTGGAAGGTGAAAAAACACGGCCAGGAAAAGCGCCGCGTCTGGCGGAAACTGCACCTGGCGGTGGATGCTGATACGCATGAGATTATCTGCGCTGACCTGTCCCTAAACAACGTGACTGATGCAGAGGCATTCCCGGGGCTTATCCGTCAGACGCACAGGAAAATCAGGGCTGCCTGTGCCGACGGGGCTTATGACACAAAGCGGTGCCACGACGAGTTGCGGCGCAAGAAAATTAAGGCGCTTATCCCGCCGCGAACGCGCGCCGGCTACTGGCCGGTGGAGTATGCCGACAGAAATCAGGCGGTGGCGAGGCAACGGCTTACTGGGAGCAATGCGTACTGGAAATGGCACACGGCTTATAACCGGCGTTCAGTGGCCGAAACGGCGATGTACCGCGTAAAACAGCTGTTTGGTGGGCATCTTACGTTGAGGGATTACGATGCGCAGGTTGGAGAAACTATGGCCATGATCCGTGCCTTAAACAAAATGACGCGTGCAGGGATGCCAGAAAGTGTGCGGATTGCCTGAGGAAGTCAGTGACGAGAGGCGCTTTTATCTAAATCCGAATTATTCAACAAAGCCGTAAATTAATCGTTTACAAGAATTAATGACCTGCCATATAAATCGTTAAGGTTCGATTTGTTCAGTAAAATCCAGCAAGGCTAGGCGTAAGGATTCATACGTAAATGTGTACCTTTATAGACGCTGTCAGCGGCGGCGACCCAACCAAATCACCTCAGGCTCCAGCGCCGGAGGTGATTTGGTTGAGTTTGCTCAGTTGCCGGTTGATTTTTTGGCGATTGAACCGGACGGCATCCAGATCGTCGATAAAAGGGCGGATATCACCAACTGTTGCTGCATCATCTGCGTTGATGATTGCCTCCAGGAACGCCAGCGTCTTATCAGCTTCATCCGCAGCCGTTGCTCCGGGCATACCATGACCGCTCATACAAAATGGCGTTTTCAGCGTGGAGTATTCATGAATAGCCTCAACACGAATGTCGTGAAGCCAGTGCTCAAAGAAATTGTATTCATAGGTAAAACGATCGCCAACATCAAAAGCAAAATCATCAATCACAACCCGGAACGGGTTATCCGGAAAGCCAACGCCCCCTTCGTATGAGATACCGTAATCTTTGCCATAAATGTGAAACTGATGAAGGTGGTCATCGCCCCAGCCCTGTACGATCTGGATTATGTAGTGAAGCGCGGCCAGTGACGTATCAGCAGCGATTCTTAACCGACGCCAGACCATAGGAGTGACACCACGAACAGCTATTTTGATAACATAGATTTTCATCGCAGGATAACAAGCATGGTGACGAAAGAATGCTGGTTATTCTAGCCCCAGCGAAAGACTCATTCGGTGATTGCCCCACACTTTTTCATGCTCTCCTATTAGAGACATGGGCAGGCAACATCGTAAAAAAACAGCATGCTACCTGATAACGCCTTAATGCGACAGAACCGTCCCGGACGGCTATTTTGGCCAGTATACGATCATACTCAGCGATTTTTAGCTCAATACTGTCAATATGACTGAGCAGGTCATCAACGCACTGGCTGACCCAGCCAGGCAAATTTTCGCGGTGTTCTCTGGCCAGTCTCCGCAGTTGTTCTGTACTCTGCGGGGCAATCAGGCCAAATTCAGATACCAGGCCACGAAGCCGGTTATATGATGCGGTGCGTTCTTCAATAAAACCCTGGCGGGTACGATGCAGACATTGCATGGACTGCTGCTCTTCATCTTTTACCGGCACAAAACGCATGTGGGGCCGTCGGACGGCTTCGCAAATTGCCAGCGCATCCGCGGCGTCATTTTTACCGGTTTACCTGCCAGCCGGTATGGCGAAACGAATTTCGGGGCCATCAATTTAACGTCGTGACCATACTGCCTGAAAAGCCTTGCCCAGTAATGAGCGCCTGAACAGGCTTCCATCCCAATAACGCAAGGCGGCAGACTGGCAATGAGTTCGGGCAGCGCAGCCCGGGCTACTTTGGGTTTAACGAGAACAGCATTGCCATTTTTATCAACGCCATGAACGGCAAACACATTTTTAGCGAGGTCGATCCCAACAGTTACAACGGCCATGGTTATTCCCCTGTAATATTTTGGTTACTCCCCATAATGTCACGGAAGATGGTTACAGTAACCACATCGAGGGGAAGTCCCTTTCATTCGCTAAGTATATTTTTTAACCAATTTTGCTAACTGATCTACGCTAATGCGACAGAGCCGTATTGCGTGCTGTTTGCTTGGAGAGGGTGGCACTGCTTACTATCACCAGATTTTCAGCAGTGCCAATTAAGATGGCTAACGGAAATTATCACCTTACCCTATTCATACAACAGTACCATCCTCCTTACTACTACAACACCGGTATAACCATTTTTGCGCCTAAAATATCAATTTTGGCTTATACAGGTATAACGGTAGGGATTAACAATATACAAGTAATCATAATCACCAATAGCTAAATTGGTTCCATATACAGCACCACTGGCTTGCAGAGTAGAAGAATAATAACGATTCACTCCAGAGCCCACGATCCAGCCATAAGCATTCATATTTCCCCACTCGCTCCACAGAGAGCTATTAGCTACCCGAGTTGCACCGGTACTTGAGGTAGAATTAGTTAATTCTCCCATAGTTGGAAGCCTATAACCTGCGCCCAGAGATGTTACGCAATGGTTAACATTATAAGTCGCTGAAGGTACATTATTATCCCACCATTTTTTAATGGTAAAGCTATATTGAACCGCTTCACTGTTAGTGTTATTCACCGCCTTAATAGTGACGATACTGTTCCCAGAGTTTGAGTTGATATTAATATTTCCTTGGTTATCAACCGCTACGGCAGAATTATCACTTGTCCATGTATAGAATAGAGCGGCTTCAGCTTCCGTATAATTGTTGATAACAATTCTGAATTTTGCATTTGCAAAACCATTTGCAGGAAAACCAGCATTAGCGGCAAAACTTGCCCCATTTACAGATAGTGATGTTATTGCACTACTTGCCGGAGCAATCAGTACGGTGGCCGGGGCCACGCCCAGTGCATTGCCCCCCACCGTCACCGTCAGACTGGCCACGCCCACCACGGTGCCGGCGGTCAGGGTCGCGGTATACACCCCGTTGCTGCCTTCACTGACCGCCCCGAGGGTGCCCAGCGTGCTGGCCAAGGCCACCGTCTGCCCGGTCACCGGGTTATTGTTACCGTCACGCAGCGTCAACGTCACCAGCGACGTGTCGCTGCCGTTGGCTTCGATGCTGACTGGCGCCGCCACCAAGGTGGAGTTCGTGGCACTCAGGTTGCCGCTGTCACCGTTCAGGGTCACGGTGGCTGGCGTCACGCCCAGCGCACTGCCGCCCACGCTGACACTCAGGCTGGCGACACCGGAAACGGTGCCGGCGGTCAGGGTGGCGCTGTAGATGCCACTGGCCTGCTCGGTCACATTGCCCAGTGTTCCCAGGCTGCTGGCCAAGGCCACCGTCTGCCCGGTCACCGGGTTGTTGTTGCTGTCACGCAGTGTCAACGTCACCACCGAGGTGTCGCTGCCGTTGGCTTCGATGCTGACTGGCGCCGCCACCAAGGTGGAGTTCGTGGTACTCAGGTTGCCGCTGTCACCGTTCAGGGTCACGGTGGCTGGCGTCACACCCAGCGCACTGCCGCCCACGCTGACACTCAGGCTGGCGACACCGGAAACGGTGCCGGCAGTCAGGGTGGCGCTGTAGACACCACTGGCCTGCTCGGTCACGCCGCCCAGTGTTCCCAGGCTGCTGGCCAAGGCCACCGTCTGCCCGGTCACCGGGTTGTTGTTGCTGTCACGCAGTGTCAGCGTCACCACCGAGGTGTCGCTGCCATTGGCTTCGATGCTGACTGGCGCCGCCACCAAGGTGGAGTTCGTGGTACTCAGGTTGCCGCTGTCACCGTTCAGGGTCACCGTGGCTGGCGTCACGCCCAGGGCATTGCCGCCCACACTGGCCGTCAGGCTGGCGGTACCGGAAACGGTGCCGGCAGTCAGGGTGGCGCTGTAGACACCACTGGCCTGCTCGGTCACGCCGCCCAGTGTTCCCAGGCTGCTGGCCAAGGCCACCGTCTGCCCGGTCACCGGGTTGTTGTTGCTGTCACGCAGTGTCAGCGTCACCACCGAGGTGTCGCTGCCATTGGCTTCGATGCTGACTGGCGCCGCCACCAAGGTGGAGTTCGTGGTACTCAGGTTGCCGCTGTCACCGTTCAGGGTCACCGTGGCTGGCGTCACGCCCAGTGCATTGCCGCCCACACTGGCCGTCAGGCTGGCGGTACCGGACAGGGTGCCGGCGGTCAGGGTCGCGGTATACACCCCGTTGCTGCCTTCACTGACCGCCCCGAGGGTGCCCAGCGTGCTGGCCAAGGCCACCGTCTGCCCGGTCACCGGGTTATTGTTACCGTCACGCAGCGTCAACGTCACCAGCGACGTGTCGCTGCCGTTGGCTTCGATGCTGACTGGCGCCGCCACCAAGGTGGAGTTCGTGGCACTCAGGTTGCCGCTGTCACCGTTCAGGGTCACGGTGGCTGGCGTCACGCCCAGCGCACTGCCGCCCACGCTGACACTCAGGCTGGCGACACCGGAAACGGTGCCGGCGGTCAGGGTGGCGCTGTAGATGCCACTGGCCTGCTCGGTCACATTGCCCAGTGTTCCCAGGCTGCTGGCCAAGGCCACCGTCTGCCCGGTCACCGGGTTGTTGTTGCTGTCACGCAGTGTCAACGTCACCACCGAGGTGTCGCTGCCGTTGGCTTCGATGCTGACTGGCGCCGCCACCAAGGTGGAGTTCGTGGTACTCAGGTTGCCGCTGTCACCGTTCAGGGTCACGGTGGCTGGCGTCACACCCAGCGCACTGCCGCCCACGCTGACACTCAGGCTGGCGACACCGGAAACGGTGCCGGCAGTCAGGGTGGCGCTGTAGACACCACTGGCCTGCTCGGTCACGCCGCCCAGTGTTCCCAGGCTGCTGGCCAAGGCCACCGTCTGCCCGGTCACCGGGTTGTTGTTGCTGTCACGCAGTGTCAGCGTCACCACCGAGGTGTCGCTGCCATTGGCTTCGATGCTGACTGGCGCCGCCACCAAGGTGGAGTTCGTGGTACTCAGGTTGCCGCTGTCACCGTTCAGGGTCACCGTGGCTGGCGTCACGCCCAGGGCATTGCCGCCCACACTGGCCGTCAGGCTGGCGGTACCGGAAACGGTGCCGGCAGTCAGGGTGGCGCTGTAGACACCACTGGCCTGCTCGGTCACGCCGCCCAGTGTTCCCAGGCTGCTGGCCAAGGCCACCGTCTGCCCGGTCACCGGGTTGTTGTTGCTGTCACGCAGTGTCAGCGTCACCACCGAGGTGTCGCTGCCATTGGCTTCGATGCTGACTGGCGCCGCCACCAAGGTGGAGTTCGTGGTACTCAGGTTGCCGCTGTCACCGTTCAGGGTCACCGTGGCTGGCGTCACGCCCAGTGCATTGCCGCCCACACTGGCCGTCAGGCTGGCGGTACCGGACAGGGTGCCGGCGGTCAGGGTCGCGGTATACACCCCGTTGCTGCCTTCACTGACCGCCCCGAGGGTGCCCAGCGTGCTGGCCAAGGCCACCGTCTGCCCGGTCACCGGGTTATTGTTACCGTCACGCAGCGTCAACGTCACCAGCGACGTGTCGCTGCCGTTGGCTTCGATGCTGACTGGCGCCGCCACCAAGGTGGAGTTCGTGGCACTCAGGTTGCCGCTGTCACCGTTCAGGGTCACGGTGGCTGGCGTCACGCCCAGCGCACTGCCGCCCACGCTGACACTCAGGCTGGCGACACCGGAAACGGTGCCGGCGGTCAGGGTGGCGCTGTAGATGCCACTGGCCTGCTCGGTCACATTGCCCAGTGTTCCCAGGCTGCTGGCCAAGGCCACCGTCTGCCCGGTCACCGGGTTGTTGTTGCTGTCACGCAGTGTCAACGTCACCACCGAGGTGTCGCTGCCGTTGGCTTCGATGCTGACTGGCGCCGCCACCAAGGTGGAGTTCGTGGTACTCAGGTTGCCGCTGTCACCGTTCAGGGTCACGGTGGCTGGCGTCACACCCAGCGCACTGCCGCCCACGCTGACACTCAGGCTGGCGACACCGGAAACGGTGCCGGCAGTCAGGGTGGCGCTGTAGACACCACTGGCCTGCTCGGTCACGCCGCCCAGTGTTCCCAGGCTGCTGGCCAAGGCCACCGTCTGCCCGGTCACCGGGTTGTTGTTGCTGTCACGCAGTGTCAGCGTCACCACCGAGGTGTCGCTGCCATTGGCTTCGATGCTGACTGGCGCCGCCACCAAGGTGGAGTTCGTGGTACTCAGGTTGCCGCTGTCACCGTTCAGGGTCACCGTGGCTGGCGTCACGCCCAGGGCATTGCCGCCCACACTGGCCGTCAGGCTGGCGGTACCGGAAACGGTGCCGGCAGTCAGGGTGGCGCTGTAGACACCACTGGCCTGCTCGGTCACGCCGCCCAGTGTTCCCAGGCTGCTGGCCAAGGCCACCGTCTGCCCGGTCACCGGGTTGTTGTTGCTGTCACGCAGTGTCAGCGTCACCACCGAGGTGTCGCTGCCATTGGCTTCGATGCTGACTGGCGCCGCCACCAAGGTGGAGTTCGTGGTACTCAGGTTGCCGCTGTCACCGTTCAGGGTCACCGTGGCTGGCGTCACGCCCAGTGCATTGCCGCCCACACTGGCCGTCAGGCTGGCGGTACCGGACAGGGTGCCGGCGGTCAGGGTCGCGGTATACACCCCGTTGCTGCCTTCACTGACCGCCCCGAGGGTGCCCAGCGTGCTGGCCAAGGCCACCGTCTGCCCGGTCACCGGGTTATTGTTACCGTCACGCAGCGTCAACGTCACCAGCGACGTGTCGCTGCCGTTGGCTTCGATGCTGACTGGCGCCGCCACCAAGGTGGAGTTCGTGGCACTCAGGTTGCCGCTGTCACCGTTCAGGGTCACGGTGGCTGGCGTCACGCCCAGCGCACTGCCGCCCACGCTGACACTCAGGCTGGCGACACCGGAAACGGTGCCGGCGGTCAGGGTGGCGCTGTAGATGCCACTGGCCTGCTCGGTCACATTGCCCAGTGTTCCCAGGCTGCTGGCCAAGGCCACCGTCTGCCCGGTCACCGGGTTGTTGTTGCTGTCACGCAGTGTCAACGTCACCACCGAGGTGTCGCTGCCGTTGGCTTCGATGCTGACTGGCGCCGCCACCAAGGTGGAGTTCGTGGTACTCAGGTTGCCGCTGTCACCGTTCAGGGTCACGGTGGCTGGCGTCACGCCCAGGGCATTGCCGCCCACACTGGCCGTCAGGCTGGCGGTACCGGACAGGGTGCCGGCGGTCAGGGTCGCGGTATACACCCCGTTGCTGCCTTCACTGACCGCCCCGAGGGTGCCCAGCGTGCTGGCCAAGGCCACCGTCTGCCCGGTCACCGGGTTGTTGCTGTTGTCCCGCAGCGTCAGCGTCACCACCGAGGTGTCGCTGCCGTTGGCTTCGATGCTGACTGGCGCCGCCACCAAGGTGGAGTTCGTGGTACTCAGGTTGCCGCTGTCACCGTTCAGGATCACCGTGGCTGGCGTCACGCCCAGCGCACTGCCACCTACGCTGGCGGTGATGCTGGACGTCCCCACCACGATCCCGGCGGTCAGGGTGGCGGTGTAAACACCGTTAACCTCAGTCACCGGACTCAAGGTTCCCAGGGTGCTGGTAAAGGCCACGGCCTGGCCGGTCACCGGATTGTTGTTGTTGTCCCGCAGCGTCAGCGTCACCTGTGAGGTGTCGCTGCCATTGGCCACAATAGCAGTCGGCGCGGCCACCAACGTCGAGTTAGTGGTGCTCAGGTTGCCGCTGTTGCCGTTCAGGGTCACAGTGGACTGCGTCACACCCAGTGCGACACCGTTGGCGCTCGCGCTGACTGTAGTGATGCCTGATACCATCCCCGCCGTCAGAGTAGCGGTGTAAACACCGTTGCCACTCTCTATCACTGTACTCAAGATACCCAGGGTACTGGTAAAGGTCACGATCTGCCCGGTGACTGGATTGTTGTTGCTGTCGCGCAGCGTCAACGTCACTACGGAGGTATCGCTGCCATTGGCTTCAATATTTATTGGTGCTGCCGTCAGAGTCGAGTTAGCATTGTTTATCATTGGTGCATTTACAGTTATGAGCATGCTCGCCTGACGGGAAGAGTTACCTTGGTTGTCATAGGCGATAGCATTCAGAATGTATCTGTTACCGCTAGCTCGATTGACCTGATATCCAGGCAGCGTTATCTCCAGCCCATCCTTGCTGGTTTGTTTTAACACGCCACCCGCTGCGATCAGCTCTGCACTTTGCCAGTCAATGTGTTTAAGACCGTGTGTTGCTGTCACTTGCGCGGTGATGGTGTGCAGCGATAGAGGATCACCCGCCAGACTTTCTGGCAAGGCCAAGCGCACCAGATTCTGTTTCTGGTAATCCAGCATTATATAATTGTTACGTTCAACCAAATCATACCGACTTCCGGCCAGTGTACGGCTCGCGGCAACGGCTGAGGGGTCTATATGAGATTGCCAGGTTTCACCCAGGCGATAGTTAAACTGAACGTTGATGTTGCTGTCGTTTTGCCCACCTTTGCCGACGCGATGCTCTGCGCCAATAGTGACTAATGGGATTGGGGTATAATTTACCCCCGCAGTAATGGAATGAGGGTTTTTCTGGCGGTTATCTTTGCCAAACAGCGCAACTTCATCACCACGATACTTTTCATACATCGCCTTACCGCCCAACTGGGGATACGACGGTAAATAGGCTTCAGCACGGAGATCATAACCGTTGGCAGGGCGTTCGTTATAATCGGTAAAGTCCCGGGATTGATGCCAATCCGTGAGACCAAAATAGTTATTGGCGGACAATTTCAGGTAATCAGTCCAGGCTTCTGCGCCCACGCCGACACGCCGGTTTTTACCGGTCAGATCATTATCAAAGAAGGTATTTGCACCATACATCCAATTCTCCTTGAATGTACGCACCCCGGCGCCCATATTGACCGTATTACGGCTGTCTTTATTGCGGGCCCCAAGTTGGGTAAAGAGAATGGATTTTTCATTATCATACAGCGGGATCAATACATCTGCCGCACTGCCGTCCAGATGGAGGTCATCATTAACATTCAGCTGTACACGAGCCGTACCAAACTGACTCAGCCACTGTTGTGCCGAGTTATTGAATTCATTACTGGCCGCAGAACGAACCATCCTCTCACCGGATTTAGCGGTATCACCGTTGGATAAGGCGGTCGCACCCGCCACCGCATGACCGGCTAATGTATTTTCTACTGAAAACGTATCGCCTTTATTGTTATCTATTGAGAAAGGAGAGACTTTACGGGGAACATCAATTTCATCGCCCGTCGTCAGAACAGTGAAGGGACGAGAAAAAGTACGGTAGACATTTATTTTTTTTAGTTCGTCAACGGTAATACCGTATTTTTTCGCTACAATATTAACATTTTCTCCCAAACCAAGCACATAGGGTTCAGTAGATGAATAGGATAATGTTGTTGTGGCCTTTGAAGCTTTCATCGCCGCAATGGCCGGAGAGAAAGATGTGCTCAGAGGGATAAATAATTGTAATAGTAACATACCCCAGGCAACTCGTCTGATATGGGGCCGGGGGAGAGGAGAAACGTGTCTTTTCAGTGAAACACCGACTGTAGGTTGCAGTTTATTTAAAAAAGAAAAACGTTTAATCATATTTTTGCGCTCACAAATAACGAATATCACCCTTTATCAAGCAAAATAAAGAGTAGAAATTAATTACACATAACTATTGTAATGGTGTTGTAAACTCGATTTTTCTTGAGTATGACAACCAAAAAAAATAAAACTAAAAATTAATATTAAATACTTTAATTAATAAAAATCAGATTAAGTAGAAGTGCTTTTCGTTACTAACCTTAAAGATGCTTTCTACTCAAAATTAGTAACAAACATTTAGAAATACAATGATCAGTTATCTTTTAATTTAACACATGTACTTCACAAAAAAACTTGATTTACAACACATAAGCAATAATCTTATAATAAAATAACAGGGTAGGTATATAAGATTTAATGGCTCTGTCGCATTAAGGCGTGGTCAGGTAACATGCTGTTTTTTTGGTTCTGTCGCATTAAGGCGTTATCAGGTAGCATGCTGTTTTTTTACGATGTTGCCTGCCCATGTCTCTAATAAGAAAAGCCTTCCGTCGCCTGCATTATCCCACTGATGTTATCGTTCAGTGTGTTCGCTGGTATCTCGCTTATGCCCTCAGCCTGCGTAATCTCGAGGAGATGATGGCAGAGCGCGGTATTATTGTTGACCACTCCACGCTTCACCGTTGGGTCATCCGTATGGTGCCCTTGCTGGATAAGGTATTTCGACGACATAAACGCTCAGTAGGTCGTCGGTGGCGCATGGATGAAACCTACATCAAAGTCAAAGGTCAGTGGAAATATCTGTACCGCGCGGTCGATACTTCAGGCCAGACCATCGACTTCCTGCTGACCGCCAAACGGGATGCTGCAGCTGCATTACGGGGTTGTAAGCGGGAAGCCGCCAAAATTTTGCGGCTGGGTATTTTTAGGGTTGTGTCGCGTTAACGGAGGAAAGACGAAAAAACTAGGGCTGTCTATTTTTCAGGCGGCCAACAGATAAAATTGTTCCGCCGGTGATAAATGCTCCCCGACTGGATGCTGAAGTTGTCCTTTGCGTATCATATGCACTAACTCAATACCTGCCAATATCGTCTGCGCCCGCCGAAATGATTTGAATCCCAACATCGGTCGTATTCGCCGTTTGATATTTCGGTGGTCCTGTTCAATCAGGTTGTTCAGGTATTTACTTTGTCTGAGGGTGATGGTTTCTTCTTCTGGTTTGTCTGCATTGAGTGTGGTTAGGGCTGCGGTGTTGGCACCACTTTTATCGATGGTGACCACATCAGGTTCGCCCTGGTAACGAATGGCCTTGCGAAAAAAACGCAGGGCGGCGGCGGCATCCCGTTTGGCGGTCAGCAGGAAGTCGATGGTCTGGCCTGAAGTATCGACCGCGCGGTACAGATATTTCCACTGACCTTTGACTTTGATGTAGGTTTCATCCATGCGCCACCGACGACCCACTGAGCGTTTATGTCGGCGAAACGCCTTATCCAGCAAGGGCACCAGGCGGATAACCCAGCGGTGTAACGTGGAATGGTCAACGGCAATACCGCGTTCAGCCATCATCTCTTCCAGGTTGCGCAGGCTCAGGGCATAAGCCAGATACCAACGAACACATTGCGCGATGATATCGACGGGATAATGCAGGCGTTTAAAGGCTTTTCTGATGAGAGACATGAGTAGGCAACATCGTAAAAAAACAGCATGTTACCTGACCACGCCTTAATGCGACAGAGCCAGAAAACATGGGAAGGGATAAGAGGTTTACTAGTGCGGCGAAACAATGGTGATTTCACTATGAAAGAATAAGAAAAAAACCATAAAATTCATAAATATAAGCATTAAAAAACCGTGGTGAATTTAGCTAAAAAAAGGATGCCATCTGACATCCTATTGTTTATCCCTGACTACCCTTGATAAGACATTCTCTCAACAATACGCTTGATTGCATCATCAATTTCTAACTGCACTTCAGCAGGCATACGAGAAAACTCATATACAACCAGCCGTTTCTTAGTATCAGTTTTCTTCCTCGCAAACTGGTTGCGATCAGAAAAATCTCGTAGCTTTTCGGTTTCAACCGATTTAAGAGGTGCATCCTTAAGCTCTTTGCTCTCAGCTCGGAAGATTGACAATATTTTAGCTTTATCAGTTATAGGATTATCAGGATCTTTGTGAATACATCGACAGACGTTCACCATTAGTTCTTCAACTGAAACTCTTTTTTTATTTGCGTCTTCTACTATATGCAACAAAAACTGATAGTCCGACAATGAAATATCATTGATTATTGGAAAAACAGAAATTATTTCATCTGGTATAGAAGCAGCCTGAAATGCACGAGTAACTTTTGCTGGGGAAATATTCTCCACCTGCGCAATTTCTTCTTTTGTCATGCCTTTGTCGTACATGACTTTAAATCGCTTCCCAAGTTCGCGAAGGCTATGTTCTCTAGCCGTCTGAATATCTTTTGCAAGTTGTTGGGCGTCGGCAAGGTCGATCTCATCCTTCGTTACAAGGATCTCGTACTTCACCTGATTAAAAATACAGGCGGCTCGGCGGCGGGTACCATCCAGAATTTCAATTTTCCCATTAACCTCCCGGCCAATGGCAGGAAAAAACTGCTGGAGATTTATCGTACGAGAAATATCACTGACTGACTCGGGCGTGAGCATAGTCTGGTCACGCCCATTAACAGTGGAGTCAACAAACGTCCGTGATTCAATCTCACCACTTAGCACAATGGTATGGACAAATTTAGCCTGTTTACCTGATTTGAGAGTGAAGGTCTTGGAATTCTCACCACCTTCTAGCATACGTGCAAATTCAGAACTACTATTCCCAAGAACTCGGCCTCGAGACACGATATTTTTCATGCTACCGTCCCTCTGATGTATTCAATCCGGTCAAAAACAGCTTTAGTGAAACGCTCAGCCTCAGTACGAGCCCTCTTAAGCGCCTCTACGCTGCCTGGATAGGACATCGGATTGGCACTGATTATAGTGTCAAATGACTCACCACAACGCTCAAAACCATCCAGTCGTGGCAATGATGAATCTAGTATGTTGCTGGCATACACCTCACGCGCCAAACTGTGCGATGTTTCATGATCACGTTTATTGGTCATTTTGGACATAAAACCGATACTGGCACTTAATCGTGGCTCAATGCCTTCATCTTCTAATTGTTCCAGCATTTCTGGCAAGCGAGTTAGATATTTAAGAGTTGAATGAAAGTCTACTTGAGCTGGAGGGGTAGGGGTTAATAGCAAATCACTGGCAGCTAGGCCATTGAGTAAAAAAGGGTCAAGGTGTGGTCCTGTATCAATGAAAATGAAGTCATAATCATTCGCCACACGATCAATTATTTTCTTACGTAATACCTCAGACGGAGAGACTCCAGGTAAGTGCTCAGCCACCAAAGACGCCCACTGACTCGCAACAAAACCATCATCAATTGACGCAGGGATAACATCAACCCCCGGAACAATTGTCGGGCGGATAACCGTTGTACGAAGTTGTTCTGCATCGAGATCATTCAGCATTGCCTGAGCTGCTGTTTCGAGTATAGAACCGATGCTATGAGTATGATCCAAAAACATTGTGCTAGAGGCTTGTGGGTCAAGATCAATAACAAGAATACGCAGATCGTGACGTAATAAATCCTGATGTACGCGCAAACCATGCGCCAACGTTACCGTGCTAACAGTTTTTGATACCCCTCCTTTTAGATTCACGACAAAGATCACGTATGGCTCTTTGTGAATATCACGATATTTCGTGATCTTACGATGGTCATAAATATCTATGACGTTCTGAATAGTCAATGCGTACTGCTCAACATTACCTACCTGTTTTTTATTGAAGTGGTAGCCACTGTCCTCCATCTCTTTGATAGCCTGCTCGACGATACGACGGCTTAATTTAGGAAGTTTTGCCACAGCATTACGCGTATAGGTCTGATGATACTCGGTAAGATTGAACTCTTTCCGTTGTTCTTCAATGTCCCTACTCATGGCTTTAAGTAAAGCACTAGCCCTCAGAGCAATAGTGCCAACACTACCGTAATCACGTTTCATCATTATTCCCCTAGAGATGGATTCCTTGCACATCATTAATATGTGAGACTGATTTCAGTGTACACAATAAAATGAAACGTACAACATTTTACTATCAGATAATAAAATTGTGTACGTTTCATTTTTTAGTTAACAAGTGACAACTTGGAGATCAGAAGTGATTGTAAGATAGACCTGTTTTTTGAAAATGAGCACATATCGCTTTAGCCTATACCCTAGTGATAGTGAGTGGTGCTCCACAAAAAACACTCTCATATAAATTGATTTATCACTTTTGATACCAGAGAATCACTTAATCTAGTACCTATTGAGATGAAATGAGATGGCACTTGTCGGTTATGCGCGAGTTTCAACTACTGATCAGGATTTGACTCACCAGGTTGAAGTTTTGACCGCTGCGGGTTGCCGCAAAATTTTCTCGGAAAAAGTTAGCGGGACAAAGAAAGAAGGGCGCCAGGCATTTGACGAATGTCTGGACTACCTGCGTGAGGGCGATACGTTGGTGGTCACACGCATTGATCGCTTATCAAGAAGCCTTCGCGACCTCCAGAATCTGGTGTATGACCTTGAACAGCAAAATATCAAACTCAGGGCGACAGAACAGGCCATCGATACCGCGTCAGCATCCGGCAAAGCCTTTCTGGATATGCTGGGCGTTTTTGCTGAATTCGAAACTAATCTACGACAGGAACGGCAACGGGAAGGTATTGCCCAGGCAAAACAACAGGGTAAGTATAAAGGAAGAAAACCCACCGCTCGCGCAAAATCCGCTGACGTCATCGAGCTGGTTCGTGCCGGTTTTACCCGCGACTCGGTGGCCAAACAACTGAATATCGGCAAAGCGAGTGTCTACCGGATACTGAAAACCTACCGGCTTCAGAACCCCGACGATATTTTGCCTGGCGAGCGTTCAGCCAGAAAAATAGCAACGCTACTCATCGAGCTACGCGTTGAAAATAATACCAAATACGTCAGAGGTAAATCCAAGGTCAGAACGGATATCGAGAACGAATGGCACTGGAGCTTTGATATGGAAAAGCCCGACCCAAAAGGCAACGACTATATTCTCCGGGTTCCCTATGAAACCGAACAAGAGCTGGATGAGCTGGTTGATGAACTAAACCAGGATGCCGCCTATGCAGCTGAGATGCGCTATTGTTATATCGAGTTAGAAGTTGTGCATCAGGAAACAGGGAAAATCTGGAATTAACCGCAGTATTCTTCACGCTCAGGCGCTAAAATCCGTGTTATCAATGACTATGCTACTATTGGCCAATGAAAACGACACCTACACCGCACGACGCGCTTTTTAAACAGTTTTTGACACACCCAGAAACCGCTCGCGACTTTCTGGATGTACACCTACCGCCAGCATTACGCCAGGCGTGCGACCTGAACACCCTGCGACTGGAGTCCGGTTCGTTTATCGAAGAAGATCTGCGTGCCTATTACTCGGACGTACTGTATTCCCTTAAAGCGGGGCAGGGTGACGGCTACATCTACGCACTGATCGAGCACCAAAGTTCGCCAGACAGGCATATGGGCTTTCGGCTGATGCGATATGCTATCGCCGCCATGCAGCGACACCTCGATGCTGGTAACGACAAACTGCCTCTGGTTATCCCGATTTTATTCTATCATGGCCAGGTGACACCTTATCCTTACCCGATGAACTGGCTGCAAGAATTCAGTGAGCCGGAACTGGCGGGACAACTCTACAGCAATGATTTTCCGTTGGTTGATGTGACCGTCATTTCTGATGACGAAATCATGACACACCGGCGCATGGCCATTCTGGAACTGCTACAAAAGCACGTTCGTCAGCGTGACCTTGCCGAGCTACTGGAACAACTGGTCACGTTGCTGCTTGCCGGTTACACTAATAATGAGCAGCTGACATCGCTGATGAATTACATGTTGCAGGTTGGCGACACGGCGGCACCGGAAAACTTTATTAGGGAGCTGGCCCGCCGCTCACCACAGCACGAGGAGGTATTGATGACGATTGCACAAAAACTAGAACAAAAAGGGATCGAAAAGGGTCGCCAGGAAGGCCGGATGGAAGGTATCCAGCTAGGTGAAGCCAAAGGACGTCAGGAAGGCGTGCTTGAAGGTAAACTGGAAGTCGCACGCACTATGCTGGCGAACGGTATCGATCGCGACTCGGTAATGAAAATGACCGGTCTGACCGCTGACGACCTGGCACAAATCCGCCATTAATCATCCAAATGACGGGCAGGGAAGACGTTGTTAGATAACATTGAACCGGACTCACCGGAAAACACCACTTTAGCGTTAAGCCACCTGGCCTTTTGTGCGTTGGTGGCGCTTGGCATAGCCCATCAGGATGGCATGGCGAGAACGCACTACGCAGATAATCTGTTTCTTATCCGCTGGCTGGCTACCGCACAAAAGCAAAAGCGGTTTCCAAAAAGTGTCGCTATCGACATTACCTGGTTACTGGAACGGGGCCGCAAACACGCTGCAGTAGGCAAACTACGCCAGCATCTGGAATATTTATGGCGTTCCTGTAGTGGCAATCTGGCCGAGCAATCAGACCTATTTCGACTCACCTACGCCACTGAGACACTGAGAGATCAAGGCTGGGACAATTATGTGATGGACAGTCGAGAATGGAAATCAGGAACTGTACTCACACCGTCTCAGAATAATGGCTTTTACGTCGAAAAATCCACGCTTAATGCCGCCTTTACCGCCGATGGTCGTCACCTGCATCCCGTACCGTTTCGCATTATCGGTGACACAATGACCTTTATTCAGGTGATGTCGGCGTATTCTCTGCACGCAAGGGTTATCAACAGTGCCCTGGATCACCACACAGTAGTATTGGAACCGGTAGAGTATTCATCCTCACATTGACGGTGCCTGTAGGAGGACACTTAAACGGGCTTGTTGCAAATAATGAGAGTCGGTGATTTTACTCATTGATGGGGGAAATAATTAGGCTAAAACCGTCTCAATGTTAAAGAGCCGATTCATAAAGGCGGATCTTTCCCGCACTAGACATTCAGGTTCGTCACGGCGTAGCCAAATATCAAATTGACCTTTATTCAGTCGTCGCAATGTTTCAAATCCCTGAAGCGTTGACCACGCTCGATTTGGCCGTTTGAACCCCCCGGCCGCTTTTACCAATTTTTTGATGGGTGCATGGTCAGACTCGATACGATTATTCAGGTATTTGACTTGCCGCTGCTTCGCATCATCCCGTAGCTTTCCTTCTTTCATCAAACGAGTAATAGCGTAACCGTATGACGAATGTTTATCGGTATTGAGTATTTTCGGCTGTCTTTCAACCGGATAGGGTTTTAACACCCGTTTAAGGAATTGATAGGCAGCATTTTTGTTTCGTTTAGGCGAAAAGTAAAAATCTAATGTAGTACCGAGCTTATTGATGGCGCGATAGAGATAAAACCATTTTCCGTTGACTTTGATATAGGTTTCATCGAGTTGCCATGAGGAGTCGGCATGCGTAAATTGATATCGTTTCAATTTCTGACGAAGTATGGGGGCATATTCAATAAACCAACGGTAAATGGTAGAGCGATGAACGGAAATCCCACGCTCTGCCAGCATATCGCTGACATTGGCATAACTCATTGGGGTTGAACCGTACCAACGTAAGCACCACAGGATGATCTCGGGTGCAAAATGTTTCCATTTGAAATCGCTAGGGGTCATGTGGGTTCATTGAAGAAGGGATGAATAGCCTCAGTTTTCATGACAACTCCATTTTTTGCAACAAGCCCTTTATTAAAACTTGTCACAACACAAGCTTCACGCGCGACGACCAATTCACGTTGACAGATGTTGCAATGGCAACGTCTGCTGCTCCTACGTACTTTTTACCTTAAGGCTTGGCGGGATGTGCAATGGGAATGTCCAGATTTATCTTCTATTGCTCTTATGAAGTGTGTTGTCGACATTTTTGACAGTACTCCAATGCCTAGTACAAAAGACTTTGGAGAGCTTTTATTGGCCGTTACAGAGCAGCTATCCTCTAAGCTGAAAGAAGGGGTTGAGAGCCCAGATGAATCCGATGATGGCCGCCTGCTGTTTCCCAAACCTAAAATGGATGAGACTGTTGCCCAAGGTATTATTTCAAAAGCAGACGATTTACATTTCACTTTCAAGTTAGCGCTTAATGCTTCAACAAAGAGCCAAACATTAAAGTTCTTAAATGAACTTTTCGGGGATAGTGTTGTGGATGAAGATATAATTAAACCTTGGGCATCCATGCCTGCATACCAACAACCACGGCAACCTCAACGACAAAACCAAATGAAAGATTCACTGACGAGTGGTTGATTGTGGCTATCCATAATTTGTTTCTGCTTAGCGGTTTTCGATATATCGAAAGCCGCAAAATTACTAATTTGCCTATCACCCTACATAGCGAATGTGCTGTTTATATCAAAGCATACCAAACGAAAGCTGGTGAGTTCGTTATTGCTGTTATAGGGCCAAGTGAAGATCTAAGCCGCTTACCGGATGTATATGTTATCAATCGGCCTGCGAACTTGATTGGCATGGCCTTACCACATATCAGTAGCTTCCAAAGATTATGTATTGTTAACCAAGACACGGCTGATTGGAACCCACAATACCCACCTGCTGTAATTTGTATGTTCGACAACCTGATACAGAAAGCATTGGATAATGCTGTAACCGTTGGGCATCAACGAAATGCTGAGTTTCAGGGCGAATTTGTAAATTACTGGGATGGCTTCATAGATACTTATATCTACGGAAATGCAGGCGAACTTTCGCAATCAAATTTCTCATACAGACCCATGAATGTAGTAACTTCGACTGATGGACGTACTGACAAGGAGTATGTTGTCTTCACCGATACCAAGCAAAGAGATGATTGGTTTAGGTTACGAGGACAAGAAGCATCTTCTGAAAATGATGGTAATGTTACCGTTGTCAGAATTACACGTAGTAATACAACTCCTATTAAATGGCCACCTCAATCACTTGGGGACATTTTTGACTGGTTAAAACTTGCCGATCTTTCTGCTCACGACTCGCTTGCCAAAGGAATACTAGCCAATCTAACCAAGGATCGGCAAATAGTGCTGTTGGACATTGTAAACGAAGGCATTATTGGCTTTGAAATCTGCTTCAGATCAACTATCAAGACGGTTTTGCAACATCATGCTAAAAAAAGATCCAAAACTGGAGGAAGTAAAAATAAGCAGAGACTTAGTTCAATCATCCCGACACTTAAATCAAAATATGCACTAAGTAAATTTTCTCGCTTGAATGCTCGTTCAATAAGCAGCAAAGAACTTCAACAACGTAATCGCCTTATCCCATTAGATCTAGAGAACAAGCAAATTCTTATCATTGGTTGTGGGACAATTGGTGGTTTTGCTATACAACTACTTACTAAGGTTGGAGCCGGGCGAGGTAATATTGGCCGATTGGTTCTCTGTGATGGAGACGTTTTATCACCGGGTAATCTTAGTCGACATGCACTGCCAGCAACTTATATCGGTTGGAATAAAGCCGAGGCTTTGGGGAGATACATAAAACGTGACTCTTTGGGCAGTCTAAAAATAGAGATCAAACCCTATCGTTTGGAAATGAAAGAAGAAAATATTCGTGGTTACGATATTGTAATAGATGCCACAGGTCATGCACCAACTAGTAAAATGCTGAGTTACATGGTGCGAAACTCTTCTCAACGGCCAACTTTTCTCATCCATGGATATAACGACGGTTACGGCTTGGCATCGGTTGTCATGATCGACGATGGAAAGGCTTGCTATGAATGTGCCAAGCATCTTCCTGTACTTAATGAAGCTCATAAGCCTATCAATCCCCATCGAAATTCATGCGGGAGTGTTTTCACTCCATATGATGCGAGTGTGAGTACTATCACAGCTGCATTAATTCAAGAGGCAGTTCTAAATACACTTCAGGACAGCCTCCCGAGCAGGTATGAATACTTACACCACTGGGTTCGGGCAATGAATGCGCAGGCAAAGTGGTGCAAATACCGCAGCTTTAGCCACGCTCAACGGTAAAAAACCTGATGAGGATGCGATTACCGTCAGGCAGAGTAAATACCTGGACAACCTGATAGAGCAGGACCATCGGAATATCAAACGACGCATACGGCTGATGCTGGGATTTAAATCATTTTGGCGTGCGCAGACGCTGTTAGCAGGCATCGAGTTGTTACAGATGATACGTAAAGGGCAACTACAGCATCCCGCCGAAGAACATTTATCACCAGCAGAACAATTTTATTGGTTGGCTGCCTAAAAAAACGGCATCGCCACGTTTGCTGACTTGCCTACGCTAATGCGACAGAACCAGTATTACCGCCGAACAGGGGAAACTGGTGATCAAGCTGGCGGCTAAAGGGTAACTGGCTGACGTGTAAAGTAAAATTCCGGCACCGAGGGCGGGATTTATTGTTTAGATTAATTCATATTTTGCTTTTACTTCACTAACTATGCGATGTACTTCATCCTTAGATAAAATAACTTCATGTACCTCAAGGTTGTTATGATTTTTCCACTCATAACCTTCAGTATCATTACCATATAAATAGCTAACCTTAGCAGCTAATATTCTAACCTCACCCATATAACCAACAGAAAATACATAACACGTGTCATTTTCTAAATTATATGTCGAAGCTTGGTAACGATAATCCGCCTCAAAATTATCTGATACCTCAGCATCCGGGTCTAATAGATTAGGAAGCATTGCACTCATTATTTTTGAGAAAGAATCTAATTTTTCCGCTTTAAATAAATACTCATCTTCAGGAACAGTAATCAAAGCATTATCATCCGATAAGCAACTGATATCACCGCTTAAAGTAGCCACACTTGCATAATCAGGAAAAAATTTTCCATCAATAATGAAGTGAAATAGACCATTTTTGTATCCGCCTTCTGAACTCCAGAACGGCACATAATCCATTAAAATTGCGAACTTATTTGGATCACCAAAAATCATAATCACCACCCCTTCTTAGGTAGGTCTAACTGTTTTTTAACATCCGATGGGATTGTGTTCTTATTTAACGGTGCAGACTTGTCCCCTGTACTACCTGACCAATGCCAAGTTCCATCATTTGTATTTGTAAATTGATGAACATTACCTTCTGCATCTTTCGCGTACATTTTTTTCCCACTCACAACTGCTGATCCAAATAGACCCATCGAGTTTTTAGGTTCTGTTCCAGCTTTAAAGCTATAACCTGGTTGCCCCGGTGTATGTTTAGGGTTGGACTGATAATTCAGTCCATTAGCTGCAGGAGTTGAATTCGGCGTAGGTAATGGACTGCCTTTCGGCCCTTTGGCTGCAATCATTGCAGGCACAGTAGCCGCCATCGCTGCCGCTGTATCCTTGTCCAGTCCAAGCGCCTCGAACTTCTGTTGCCACCCTAAATTGGCAACTGTCCCTTCGGCTTCCATACTGGAACTGTACACTGCTGACAGGTAGTTCTTGAACTCGTTAGGTAACTTACCGTCAGCGTCCAACTGCTTGATGGCTTTATCGAACACATCCCACTGACCAACCAGATAACCATACTTATTCCCACATTGATCAGGCTGACTGCTACAGAACTCCAGCATTTCCTTCTGCTGTTTCAGGTTGGTATCTACCATGTCCTGAATCACTTGCTGACAGGCTGCACCTTCACACGTCCTGGCTTTCTGAGCGAAGTTATCAAGCTGAGTTACGCTGAGGAAGTTATTCTCAACTACCGTTTTACCGGTCTGCGCCCCTGCTACTGTATCCGCTGTACTGTCACCAATCAATCCACCCGCCAATCCAGCCGCCAGTGTTGCCAGTGCCGAGACCGTTTGTTTTTCCGTTTCGCTCAGTTCGCTAACCGGCTTACCATAGGCATTTATTGCAATCATGCCTATCAGTTCGCCTGTCACCGCGCCACCCGCACCAACCAGCGCGTTATTACCCTGTGCCGCTGCCAGTGCGGCATTAACCGCCGCGTGTGCCAGTGTGCGCGATACCGGATCATCAGGCAGGGTATCGGCGATAAGTTTAGTGATATACGGTGCAGCACCATTCGCCAGTGCCGCCGCCATATTGCCACCTGACAACCCTTGTACTGCCGCCGTCGCTGCCTGCATGGCACGTTGCACTGCGCCACCGGTTCCTAAACCCGACTCGTTAAACGCCTGATTGTATGCCGTCTGGTAAATCTGCTGGTTGATGTCCTCAGCAGTGGGCACTTGGCCTGGGTTGGCCTTCGCCCACTGTTTTTCTGCCGCAGCAATATCTTCAGGCTTCACGTCCTTCATTTTCTCATTCGCCGCGTTGGTCGCAATAATCTTGCCTTGCGTCCGCGCAATATCCATTGCCTGCCCCCCTATCTCGCTAATCAGTTGGGCTTCTTTCAGGCGGTTCTGCTCTTTCTCTTTATCAAAGATAGGAGCGATGCTGCCGTTGGCATTGTCGGTGTCGCGGCTCAGGTCATCGACATTCTGCTGTTGTTTATCGGTGTCACGAATAGTGATGCTGCCCTCACTGACCGCTGCCTGCGTGGTGCCCTCGGCATGACCGTCATTACCCAGACCCGACAGCACCACACTGCCCAGATTGCTCAGCAGGTCAGACCCCACCGGGCCACCGGTGCTCAGGCTACCGCCCTGATGTTCAGCCTTGAAATCGGCTTTATTTTCAATATTGCTAAAGCCCAGTGTGCCGGTATCCAGACTGTTTTTGCTCTTGTCCGCGGTGCTGGCAATCACTGCGCCATCGAGCTGAGTGTGTTCACCCACGGTGATATCAAAGCCGCCAGAGCCTGCAAAAATACCGGTCTGCTCCTGTACCGAGTCATAATTGCTGTGCAGCTTATCTTTACTGATGCTCAGGTTGGCAGAGCCACCGCCGCCGACCACCGCCATGCTGACACCGCCGCTGGTACTGGTCTGCTTCGCATCATAGTTATCGCTGTCCTGCTGGCTTTGCAGCAGTAAGTCGCGGCCGACATCCACTTTGACGGTTTCACCGCTGGCTTGCGCGCCTATCAGCGAAGTATCACGCCCGCTGCTGAGCGACAGTGTGCCACCTGTGTCAATCTGCGTTTCAGTCCAGAAGGTGCCGTCGCCGTGCTCATTGCCCTGACCTTTGTTGGCATTGGCAAAGATGCTCAGACCACCGCCAGCGCTACCGAACCCCAGACTGACCCCCACACTGCCACCGCTGCTGCTGTTGCTGCCGTCGGTTTTCTGTGTGTTGGCGGCACCGAGCAACAGCACATCACGCGCCGCATCCAGGGTGGTATCGCCACCGGCTTTGAGCTGGCTGCCTTGCACCACAATATCGCCGCTGTTCGCCGGGTTCCCCTCACCGGTGGCCGTCACGCTCAGGTTGTTGCCCGCCGTCAGGGTCGAGCCTGTCACACTGGTCTGTTCCTGATGTTGCTGCGAGGCCGATTTTTGTGAGCCTAATGAAGCGCTGACGCCGAACATGCTGGCAGTATCGCCCCCTTGCGCCTGCACCAACTGGCCTGCTTGTACCGCCTGCGCACCACTGAGTGCCGCTTTAACCCCTTGCAGCGCAGACAGTCGGCCATTGCTCTCTTCGCGGGCATCTTTGGCGGTGGTGACCGCGGTATTGAGGGCGCTGCCGACCGCGCCAGACAGTGCCAGTGTCAGGCCGCTACTTTTTTGCTCAACGCTGTGGGTCTGGCTGCTTTGGTTCTCCGCCGCCAAAATAGCGACGTTTTTACCGGTCAGACTGATGTCTTTACCGGCTAACACGTCAGAGCCTTGCACCGTCAGGTCTTCACCGGCGGTCATGCTGACATTGCCTAGCACACTGCCCACCGTGCTGCCCACGTTGGAGAGAGATTTGCCAGTGTCGGTGGTTTTTTGGCTGTTGTTGCCCACCGTGACACCAATGCCGCCGGTGCTCATCAGGCCGGATTTTTTCTGCTCGAACAGGTGAGATTCGCTCTCGCTCTGTTGCGCCGTGCCGACGGTAAGCTCCTCCCATGTGACGCAACCTACACCGCCACCGCCACCGGTACAGGCCTCTATCAGCTCTTTACTATTCTTGTTACTGATTTCAATGTATTTTTCAATCACTGACGTACAGTCGCCACCGGACGCTTTACAGTCGGAAAGTTCTTTATCAAGCGCTCTGGCCTCCGTACTGCTCAGGTGGTTATTCTCCACGATAGTTATAATGTTCAGGAACTTGGTAGTCTTTAGGGAAAGAAAATTCTTTTGTCTCTCTGATAAAAAAGTCAATATCTTCAACTGATTGATAAAAAACGCCATAAATAGACATCATAAAAACTCTAATATCTAAGAGGGCCGCTCTCATAGCTAATTCATCCCTATTACTCTCTGCTCTTACAAACAAATCAATAGCTTGATTTAGTCGTATGATATTTTTTTCGAGCCGACATTTAATATCATCATCTTCGCTAAGATATAATTCTTCTCCCTCAGGTTTTGTGATTTTTTTTTCAACAATCATTTTCAAAAAAATGTTCTTAAAGTAATCAATGGAGTTCATATCAATCATTTTGGTAGTTTTCTCCCTTCTGCAACTGCTTTGTTGGTTTTATCTTGATTTATTGTTCCATCTAAATTAAGTACAGCCTTTATATTTCTATTACTATCAAACACTTCTATATGGTTTTTGTGTAATCCATCAAGATAATATTTATCGCCTTTAGAAATGTATGTACCAACATCACCTTTGGCTTGATACACACTTTGCCCCTGGAACATCTGATTGGTTTTACGTGAGTTATCCTGTATCTGGTTTCCAAAACCTGGTTGCTTTAGGAATTCATTCATATTTCCCACTGCACCTTTATTCGGCTGATATTTACCAGCACCACCAGTAACAGCAGCCATTGCTGCACCAGCCAATATTTCCGCTTTCTGGCTATCTAAACCATAAATTGTCTGGAGCTGTTGAGCAAACTCCGTGCTATTGACTATTCCTGACTCATCCATCTGTTGAAGCAGCAAAACCGATAAGTCATTTTTCATGCCCCATGGGATATCTTCACCAAGCGCTCTGTCTATTGCTTCATGAACTAACATACTGTTAGCTGGGATATCACCATATTTCTCTTTACAGACAGCGGCATCCGAAGCGCAAGTTACAATTAACTCATTACGTTGTTTCAGACTCAGATCTTCCATTTCCTTCACGATCTGATTGCAGTCACCACGCGCATCACAGCCTTTCGCTCTCGCCGCAAAATCATCTATCTGAGTAGCACTCAGGAAGTTATTCTCAACCACCGTTTTACCGGTCTGCGCCCCTGCTACTGTATCCGCTGTACTGTCACCAATCAATCCACCCGCCAATCCTGCCGCCAGTGTTGCCAGTGCCGAGACCGTTTGTTTTTCCGTTTCGCTCAGTTCGCTAACCGGCTTACCGTAAGCATTCATTGCAATCATGCCTATCAGTTCGCCTGTCACCGCGCCACCCGCACCAACCAGCGCGTTATTACCCTGTGCCGCTGCCAGTGCGGCATTAACCGCCGCGTGTGCCAGTGTGCGCGATACCGGATCGTCAGGCAGGGTATCGGCGATAAGTTTAGTGATATACGGTGCAGCACCATTCGCCAGTGCCGCCGCCATATTGCCACCTGACAACCCTTGTACTGCCGCCGTCGCTGCCTGCATGGCACGTTGCACTGCGCCACCGGTTCCTAAACCCGACTCGTTAAACGCCTGATTGTATGCCGTCTGGTAAATCTGCTGGTTGATGTCCTCAGCAGTGGGCACTTGGCCTGGGTTGGCCTTCGCCCACTGTTTTTCTGCCGCAGCAATATCTTCAGGCTTCACGTCCTTCATTTTCTCATTCGCCGCGTTGGTCGCAATAATCTTGCCTTGCGTCCGCGCAATATCCATTGCCTGCCCCCCTATCTCGCTAATCAGTTGGGCTTCTTTCAGGCGGTTCTGCTCTTTCTCTTTATCAAAGATAGGAGCGATGCTGCCGTTGGCATTGTCGGTGTCGCGGCTCAGGTCATCGACATTCTGCTGTTGTTTATCGGTGTCACGAATAGTGATGCTGCCCTCACTGACCGCTGCCTGCGTGGTGCCCTCGGCATGACCGTCATTACCCAGACCCGACAGCACCACACTGCCCAGATTGCTCAGCAGGTCAGACCCCACCGGGCCACCGGTGCTCAGGCTACCGCCCTGATGTTCAGCCTTGAAATCGGCTTTATTTTCAATATTGCTAAAGCCCAGTGTGCCGGTATCCAGACTGTTTTTGCTCTTGTCCGCGGTGCTGGCAATCACTGCGCCATCGAGCTGAGTGTGTTCACCCACGGTGATATCAAAGCCGCCAGAGCCTGCAAAAATACCGGTCTGCTCCTGTACCGAGTCATAATTGCTGTGCAGCTTATCTTTACTGATGCTCAGGTTGGCAGAGCCACCGCCGCCGACCACCGCCATGCTGACACCGCCGCTGGTACTGGTCTGCTTCGCATCATAGTTATCGCTGTCCTGCTGGCTTTGCAGCAGTAAGTCGCGGCCGACATCCACTTTGACGGTTTCACCGCTGGCTTGCGCGCCTATCAGCGAAGTATCACGCCCGCTGCTGAGCGACAGTGTGCCACCTGTGTCAATCTGCGTTTCAGTCCAGAAGGTGCCGTCGCCGTGCTCATTGCCCTGACCTTTGTTGGCATTGGCAAAGATGCTCAGACCACCGCCAGCGCTACCGAACCCCAGACTGACCCCCACACTGCCACCGCTGCTGCTGTTGCTGCCGTCGGTTTTCTGTGTGTTGGCGGCACCGAGCAACAGCACATCACGCGCCGCATCCAGGGTGGTATCGCCACCGGCTTTGAGCTGGCTGCCTTGCACCACAATATCGCCGCTGTTCGCCGGGTTCCCCTCACCGGTGGCCGTCACGCTCAGGTTGTTGCCCGCCGTCAGGGTCGAGCCTGTCACACTGGTCTGTTCCTGATGTTGCTGCGAGGCCGATTTTTGTGAGCCTAATGAAGCGCTGACGCCGAACATGCTGGCAGTATCGCCCCCTTGCGCCTGCACCAACTGGCCTGCTTGTACCGCCTGCGCACCACTGAGTGCCGCTTTAACCCCTTGCAGCGCAGACAGTCGGCCATTGCTCTCTTCGCGGGCATCTTTGGCGGTGGTGACCGCGGTATTGAGGGCGCTGCCGACCGCGCCAGACAGTGCCAGTGTCAGGCCGCTACTTTTTTGCTCAACGCTGTGGGTCTGGCTGCTTTGGTTCTCCGCCGCCAAAATAGCGACGTTTTTACCGGTCAGACTGATGTCTTTACCGGCTAACACGTCAGAGCCTTGCACCGTCAGGTCTTTACCGGCGGTCATGCTGACATTACCCCCCACACTGCCCACCGTGCTGCCCACGTTGGAGAGAGATTTGCCGGTGTCGGTGGTTTTTTGGCTGTTGCTGCCCACCGTGACACCAATCCCGCCGGTGCTCATCAGACCCGATTTTTTCTGCTCGAACAGGTGAGACTCGCTCTCGCTCTGTTGCGCAGTGCCGACGGTGATGTTCTCTTTTGCGCGCAGGTTAATATCGTTATCGGCCACCACATTGCTGCCGGTGACCGCGATATTGTTGCCGCTGACATCGATAGAACCTGCTGACAGCATGGAGCCGACCGCCAGTGTCTGGCTAATACTGTCTTCGGTACGCGTGGTGGTGCTGGAGGCCAGCCCTTTTTTGGTGCCGGTATGAGTGCGCTGCGCATCATGCTGTTCAGTCTGGGTGGTGAGGGTGACATCGCCGCCCGCCGCCAGATTCAGTGCGCCATGGGTTTGTACCGCACTGGCACTGATATTGATGTCTTTTGCCGTCTGCAAATTGATATCGCCGGTGGCGTTCAACTGGCTGCCGCGCAGGGTTTCATCGTAGAGATCCACTGAACTGGTATGGCGCTTGCTCGACGATTCGCCAGTGACGTGCAGGCTGTCGGTCGCTGCACTCAGGTTAATGTTCTGTGCCTGTATATCAATGGTGTTGGCATTAATATTAGCGCCTACGGCAGTTAAATTGTCGACGTTAGCGGTTAGCGCGCCGCCGACATTCACCTCGCTGCCCAGATGGCGGATATGCTCACTGGTCGAACTGCCATAACCATAATTCGCACTTATCTGGTCGCTGCTTTGTACGGTATTCAACAGCCAGTCGCCGCCGGTATTGACCTGAAGATCCTGACCGACATTGAGGCCGGCACCTTGCATGATAAAATCACGCTCAGTATTGATAACCGCGTTATTGCTGACATTGATACTCGCCAGCGGCCCCAGTACGGTTTGGCTGCGTTGAACCGCACCATTATCACTGCTGAGTTGCTCACTGCCGGTGCGCAGGATCACATCGCGGCCGCTATCGAGTTGCAGGTTGGTGGCATTTAACCGCGCGCTGGTCAGGTCAATATCGCTGTTCAGTGTGCTGAGCAACATATTGCCACCGGCCTGAAGTAGGCCGCCACGGTTATTGAGCGTGATGTCTTGCGCCATGCTAATGCTCAGGTCATTGCTGGCTTTAATCGCCCCCTGATTGGTGAAACCCTGCATATCGGTTAATTCGATATTATTCGCGGCAATTAATGCGCCGTTGGCCTGTAAATCGCCCGGCTTGACCCCCGCCAAATAGACCACCGGCACCAGCACGGTTTGCCCGGCGACTTCGCGGCTTTCCATCAGCACGATATTACTGGTCAATGCCGCCATCTGCTCGGCACTGAGGTGGGTGCCAAGGGCAAGATTGAACGTCTTGCTGTACTCGAGTCCCGCCGCAAACAGTTGTTCGAACTGTTCTTGTGCACTGCGGTAATCACTGGCGACCGCCTGACCGGTCAGTGCCAGTACCTGATCCCGCACCAGACGCTGTTCATAGGCGTTATCCCCCAGGCGTTTGAATATCACATCCGGGTTACTATTCAACTGCTGGAGCACGTAGTCTGATCCGCGCCAGTTATTCAGATTGGCAAACGCCGGGTTAGTTTCAATCAGATAACCGCCGCTGACTGTGTAGTCGGTATTGAACTTATACAGTCCACCGTTGGGCTGTGTCAGGGAGATACCGTTAAACTCGATGGCCAGATCTTTTCCGCTATTGTCGCTACTCTGGGGAGGCGCAATGGCACCGGGGTTGGCACCGTAATTGATCGTGGTGCCGCTGCCGCTAAGGGTTTGTGCGGTAATACTGGAGGCATATTGGTTAGTCGCGCGCTCACTGACCTCAGGGCCCCAAGAGGTGCCCCATAAATCGCCTTTGTAGGTCCGATAACGCCACTCACCCGTGGATGTTGTTTGTTCAATCAGGCGTTGTGCATTCCCCCAACCATCCTGGTTCAGGGTGACACCCGAAAGGTCAATCTCTCCCTGCGCACTGATTTTACTCCAGAAGTTTTCCAGCGTACCCACTTGTGGGGTCAGGTTCCCACCGGCCAGCAGTTGCGCCTCTGGGCTAATGTTATCGATGCTGTTATAGGCGATAGTCGATGTATAATCGGTGCCAATATAGTCGCTATTCATCGAGCCGCCATGAGGCGGTTCAGCATAGCGTCCGCCTGGAATATCAGGGTTTTCTTCTGTCCAGACCGCGGACCCATTCACGGTGTCGGCCACAACAAAGTTGCTATTGGCGGTGAGAATATGACGGCGATTGGTCAGTGTCGTGGCGTAAATCAACATATCTTTGCCGGATTCAATCAAACCCGAAATATTGAGCACCTGAGCCGCCGCCAGATAATTGCCGCTATTGTCCAATGCGCCGGCCAGAATAATGTTGCCCATGCCTAAAAGGGTGGTGGTTGGGGCGGAATCAGTGTTGGTGACGGTATCACTGTTTTCAATTACCGGTGCCAACAAGGCTAAGGTACCGTTTTCATCGGTGGCACCGATCAGGGCACCAGGGCCGGAGTTGGTAATACGCTCCCGTGCTTTAAGCGTGGCTTCGGCACTGATCAGGGTGCCGGTGTTGAACAGGGTATTGGAGTCGGTATCGAGTCGCCCGCGGGTTAATATCTCACCACGGTTAATCAATGCGCCCGCTGCGCTGAGGCTGGCTTGCGTCGCAATAATATGGCCACTATTGAGCAAGCTGCTTGAGCCGGTGCTGAGTTTGCCGCCCGCTAATAACTGCCCGTCATTGGTTAACGCGCCGCGGGTGGTTAAGGTTAAATCATGTCCGGCCTGCAGTGTCGAGTCGGCCAGATTGCTGAAATCACGCTGTAAATCAAGGGTCAGATCCTGACTGGCAACTATCTTGCCTGCGTTATTGTCAAGCTGGCCCAGATTCAACGCGATGTTATTCGCCGCCAGTGTGCCACTTTGGTTATTGAGGGTTTGCCCGGCACTTGCCCCCGCATTAATGGTCAGCGTTCCAAGGGCGAGAATATTGGCGCGCTGCGTACTGATATCGCCACTGTTGGCGGTGATGTCTATCTCGCGGGCTTGGGTATGGCTGTCGGTCAAATCAACCCGGCTACCGGTTAGCGTCATCGCACCGGCGGCGAGGGTCTGCCCTTGCGCGATCAGCTCCTGACGGGTGCTTACCCTCAAGTCACCGCTATCCATCAGGCGGCCATCACTGTGTACACCCGCCGCTAACAGGCTGCCCCCGTTGCTATCCAGGCGCTGTGCATTGACCGCCACATTGCCTTTAGAGAGCAGGGTGCCACCCCGGTTATCCAGATAACCCGGCAGATTCAGGTTGAAGTCCGTAGTACCGGTTTGCGCTATCACCCCGCCGACATTGGAGAGCGATTGGGCGCTAAGCGTGACCCTCTCCGCAATCAGTCTGGCGCTGTCGGTACGTAACAGCGCGGCGGTCGACGCAGACAGGTTGCCACTGGCTAACAGTTCAGCGCCGGTGAGATCGATAGCGCCACCTTGTGCGGTGAGTGTCAGGTCACGGCTCTGGGTTTGGCTGCCACTCAGATCGATACTGTGCGCGTTAAGCACTTGCGCCGTCCCGCTAATATTTTTGCCTTGGGCGGTTAACATCCCGCTGGCATCAACGCGCAAGGTGCCACTGGTGATCGCGCTGTTGTCGGACTTGACACCGGCACCCAGTACCGAGTTGCGGCTACTATTGACTTCTGCCGCGCTCAGCGAGGTATCACCTGCCGCCGCGACAGTGCCGGTGTTATTCAACTTGCCTGCAGTAGTGAGCTGGGTATTGCCCTGCGCATAGAGCACACCTGCGTTCGCTATACCGGCGGCGGTCTTCACCGCCAGATGTTGAGCACTGTTGATCTGGCCGTTGTTTACCAGCATGCCATCCGCCGTGATAGTGATATCGCCGGCTGACGCGCCTATTTCACCGGCATTGCGCACCCCGACACCGGTTTCAGTCCCGATCAGGCGGATTTTACCGGCGTACATGCCACCCAAATTGGCGACATCCACCGCCACGGTAGGGCGGGCGCTGCCATCGTCGGCTTTAGTAGTGATATTTTGGTGCGCGGCGTCAACCTGATTGCGCCCAGCAGTGACTTTCAGGTCATTGGCCCAGAGACCGGCATTGACTTTAACCGAACGGGCAATCAGGTCGGTATGGTCCTGACGGCTGCTGTCCAGACCTTTGCCCTGAATAACAATCTCACCCCGATCCACATTGTAGCCAGTGAGTTGGCCGTTATTGAGCTGTGCCTGACCGGTGGTTAAGGTCGCACGGTTAGCGTTGATAAAGCCGCAGCCATCACAGGTAATGCCTGATGGGTTGGCGATAACCACCTGCGCTTTGCGGCCAGCGACCTCGATATAACCGTTAAGTTTACTCGGGTCGCGGCTGTTGACTTCGTTGAGGATAATACTGGCCTCACCGCGTGCCAGCGACGGGTTGCCGTTGACAAAACCGCCGAGTTGGGTCTGGTTGACACCGTGGCCGTTATTGAGGATCACGCCGCGATTATCGACATCGAACTGGCTGTAAACGTTACGCGAAACCCCACCGCTACTGGGTGTCTGGATATTGACCTGTGGCGTACCGTTGGCGCTGCTGATAATGGTCGGCTGTTGGTTACCCGGCGCACTGGCATCGGCGACAATATTGGCTTGCGCGGATAACGAGACGCACCCCAAGGCCAGTAACAGACTAAAACTCAGCGACGATAAGGCACTGATACGGCGGCGTTGAGTATGCCCAAGACCTGACGAGGGCGATGAGGCGGCCCGACCGGAGGCGGCGATATCGGCTACCACCATTAATAAGCCACGCGCCTTGTTAAATACGATACGGTACAGGTTCTTATTCATGGTGACTCTCAACAGCTAAAGGGTTAATAAGGTGCATCAGTATTGCCAGTTCAGGTTAAAGCCCACCGTCACTGAGTCGGCTTTGAAGCCATCAGGTTTTGACAGCGGCTTGCCCGCAAACAGGTCATAACGGGTATTGAGCACAGTGCCGCGCACA
This sequence comes from Yersinia sp. 2553 StPb PI, assembly GCF_052217105.1. Classification (NCBI taxonomy): domain Bacteria; kingdom Pseudomonadati; phylum Pseudomonadota; class Gammaproteobacteria; order Enterobacterales; family Yersiniaceae; genus Yersinia; species Yersinia sp. 2553 StPb PI. Next base: position 223,038 of record NZ_JAZGPX010000001.1, read on the forward strand.
CCGACGACACTGCCCGCCAGATGGTGGCCCAGCAGATAAGGGTCGCTGCGACCGCTGACCTCGCCGTAATCCACGCCGACATACAGTTCATGGCCTGGTAGCGGGGTATACCAGCCGAGATCATTGCGCACCGTCCAGCCGCGATCGGCATTCAGCGTGCGTTCGCCATCAAATCCGCGCACTGACCAGCGGCCGCCGATGGAGAATTGATCCTGTGGTGTCAGGGGTGTGTTGGTGCTTTGCCGCTGATATTGCAGGTTGTAATGGACGTTTTGCGTCGCAATCACAAAAGGAATATCCAGTTGCGCATTCAAACGCAGAATTTTGCTCAGGGCAGTGGCTTCGCCGAAATACTCTTCTTGTGCCAGTACTGCACCCAACCAGCGGGTGCCGCGCTGGTAACTGATACCTGCGTCCAGTGTGGCCTGCGAGATAAAGTGGCGATGTTCCAGCCCGACACGCCAGGCCGAGGTGCGGCGGCGCTGCACTTCAATTTCGGTATCATTGATATAGTTTTTCGACGAGCGGGTCAGCACATCGTAGGTCAGGGTAGTTTTTTGGCTGGCATTGCGGTGCAGCAGGCGGCTGAGTTGCAGCGTGACGTTCTCACTTTCACCACTGTAGTGGTAGTCGCCATTGAGGCCCGCCACCGTTTGGTGATAGTCATAGCTGCTGGCGGTGATGCCCGCGGTCCAGTAACCGAACGGCAGCGAGTAATGGCCGGTCAGGTTATTGGTGCCTTTATCGCCGCGATCCTTTATTGACCCCCCGGCAGAGACATAAAACAGGTCACTCAGCGAAAGCGGGTTATCCAGAAACAGGGTTGCGCCACCTTGATAACGGCCGGTGCTGCGGGTGCCGGAGTCATCCAGTGAGGCCGCCAGCCGCCACATTTTGCGCTGCTGCCAGTTCAGGGCGATATCGGTCTCGCCGGGGGCATCACCCGGGATCAATTCCATACTGGCTTGCACGGTGGGGACGCGCTGCAGGTTCTCCAGTCCTTGCTCGATATCACGCAAATCCAACAGGTTACCAGGGCGGGCAGGGAAGGCACTGAACAACGTGACATGGCGGTCACTGCCGGGCGTCAGCTCAACATGGCGTATTTTGCCGGGCACCACGTGTAACGCCAGCGTGCCGCGGTTTAAGTCCTGCTGCGGGGCCAGTACCCGGGTGGTGACATAGCCATGGTCGATCAGGCGGTTTTGTATCTGGCTCATCAGCAGGTTAATGCCCTGGCCGCCCAAACACTGGCCTTGCGCCTGATTGGCGATACGTTGCAGTGGCAACCAGCGAGGTAATGGCTCTGCGCCACTGATTTTTATACGATCAATGGCAAAGCAGGGGTGCTCAACCGGGAAGACAATACGGCCCAAAGAGGCCGCTGGCGCTGATAAGCGCACATCCGGTGTTGCGGGGGCCAACCGCTCTTCCAGTGCCCGTTGCCGGGCCTGTTGATGAATACTTTGCTCAACGGGGGGGAATTCCGCGCCATAACTGGCGAGCGGAATAAGGGTTATGGGCAATATTGTGCTCACCATGGATAGGCCATAGCAGAAACGGGACATCAGGAATGCCTTTGCCCCAGAATATGGGGAGAGTGATAGACTATAATTTGAGGCTATTCTGCCTGTCGCGGTGTTATTTTCAACCTGTTTTTGATGAGGCTAAATATCCCAGGGAAATAATTAATCAATCTTGTGGGAAATATCTGACAATAAAGTCATTGCGTGGGAAATATCGCACATAGAAGACAAGTTAAGTGAGAAATATCTTATTTATGAGTCAGGGTGAAGTATCAATAGCCGATGAGGTCCAGCAGAAGCGAAGCTGCAAAAACGACATTTATCTTAACTGGGGCGAGCTATTAACAACACATCTAGCCAAGGATATACCCGATCCTTAACTGTTTGCGGGCAAAGTTCAACATCCATGTTGAATCATTCAACGTTGAAGCGTTACCCTTGGTTTCTTTCTTGGTATGAATGATAGAAGTACAAACCAATCAGTCCAATGGGTGCAATGAAAATGGCAAAAGCCCAACATAGTGCCATCATTATAAATTTTGTCATGAGAAATAATATGGCGTTAGTCCAGAATCTATTATCCCCAATGATAGAGTTTATTAGGGTTTCATATACAAATCGTGAGTATGGGT